>BDTD01000024.1 GCA_002897635.1 bacterium BMS3Abin11
GGCATTGCACCTTTGCCTTTAATAACAATTGCCATTATTGCATCCATACCAGTAGCAATACGTGGCGCCCAGGCAGCCTTGTCACCTAGTTTTGGCGCACCAGCCACACCAGATGCGTGGCAGATGAAACATTTAGTGTCATAAATCTTATTACCCTGGGCGCTGGCATTGCCAGCAATTGCGAATAAAGATGCAGCCATTACCAGGCTTGTGATTAATTTCATGTAAATCCTCCAGTTTTGTTTACGATTCCAGGAACAGTCATTTACGTCTGTCTCTCCAGGCTTCAAGACATATTAAACTGCCCAACCTGAATAAGGGCTGAATATTTTCACAGAGACAAGCATTAAAATAAAGGAAATTATTTTTATCGTAGCCCTATTATTTTGCATCAAGCAAAAATTCAATTAAGGCCTTCTGCGCATGTAGGCGATTTTCGGCTTCGTCCCAGACCGCGCTCTGTTGGCCTTCCAGCACTTCTTCCGTTACTTCGTAACCACGATAGGCCGGTAAACAATGCAGAAAAATAGCATCCGGCAAGGCATTCTCCATTAGCTTTGCATCAACTGTAAAGCCCTCGAATACCTGCTTACGCTGCTGTTGCTCATCCTCCTGGCCCATACTTATCCAGGTGTCGGTAACCACCACATCGACGTCACGAATTGCCTCTAGCGGCAGATTCGTGAGTGTTACTTTGTCTTTACAGGCCTCCAGCAAATCAGCCTCAGGCTCAAAGCCTTCTGGTACGGCAATCTTGATATTAAAACCAAACTGCCGGGCTGCGATCATCCAGGAATGGCACATGTTGTTGCCATCACCAATGTAGGCGACTTCTATATCATCAAGCCGCCCCAGTTTTTCCCGCACTGTCATCATGTCAGCCAATAACTGACATGGATGATTAAAATCTGTCAGAGCATTTATTACCGGCACCTTGCTGTACTTGGCAAAATGGATAATCTTGCCGTGCGAACTGGTGCGTATGGCGATAATATCCACCATGCTGGAAATCACTCTTGCAGTATCCTCTGCCGGCTCACCGCGACCAATATGTGCGTCGGCTGGGGACAGAAACAGGGCATTGCCACCCATTTGATTCATACCAGCTTCGAAGGATACGCGCGTGCGCGTAGAAGACTTGTCAAACAACAGAGCCAGCGTTTTACCCTGCATGGCCTGCGATGTCTGCCCGGCTTTGACCTCTTTTTTCATCTCATCTGCACGATCCAGCACAGACAGTAACTCATCCGGGGAGAGATCCAGCAGACTGATAAAGTGCCGTATCATTGGACAAGAAACTCTTCAATAAGAGGAATCAGACGATCTGCAATTTCGCGGATATCCGATTCGCTACAGATCAGCGGCGGCAGCAGGCGGATTACAGTCTCCGCCGTAACATTGATCAATAGCCCTTTATCTGCAGCCTTCATTACCAGTTCCCCGCATGGACGATCCAGCTCGATGGCAAATAACAGGCCTATGCCACGAATGTCTTTGACATGAGCATTGTCACGTAACGCACCGTTAAACAATTTCTGCAGCAACTCACCCGATCTTGCGGCCTGCTCAGCAAGATTATCACGCTCAAGAACATTCAGGACGGCCAGAGAGGTCGCGCTGGCTAATGGGTTACCACCAAAGGTAGATCCATGGTTTCCCGGCTCGAAAACATTCGCCGCCTCATTGTTCACCACACAGGCCCCTATTGGTAGTCCATTGCCCAGCGCCTTGGCCAGTGTCATGACATCAGGCACGATCCCCGCGTGTTGATGACAGAACCATTTGCCACTGCGGCACAGGCCTGTCTGTATTTCGTCCAGCATCAGCAACCAGCCATTCTTATCACAAACCTCACGCAGTGAGCTTAAATAAGCTTCATCGGGCACCCTGATTCCACTCTCACCCTGTACTGGTTCGACCAGTATGGCGACTACATTGGGATCATTGGTCGCTGCATCACGCACGGCATCCAGGTCATTATAGGGAATACGGCTAAAGCCCCTTAACAAGGGCTCGAAGCCCGCCCTGACTTTGCGATTACCGCTTGCACTCAGTGTCGCCATTGTACGGCCATGAAAACTGCCCTGACAGACCAGAATTGATGGTGTGTCCATGCCTTTTTTGTGTCCATACAGGCGTGCAATTTTGATTGCTGCTTCATTGGCCTCTGCACCGGAGTTGGTAAAAAAAACCTTATCCATCCCTGTCAGCTTTGCCAGCCTGCCTGCAAGCTGTGTCTGTAGCGGGATTTCATACAAATTTGAGGTATGTAGCAGTGTTGATGCCTGTTCACAGATCGCCTTACTAATATCCGGGTGACAATGACCAAGCCCGCATACGGCTATACCGGAAAGTGCATCGAGATATTTTTTCCCCTCGATGTCTTCCAGCCATACGCCCTCACCGCGTGTAAACGTCAGGGGTAAACGATTGTATGTCGACATAAGATGCTGCATTTTACTAAGCCCATAAAACACAAAAACGCCCATTTTTGGGCGCGAAACCAGGGGGCCTCTGATCAATTATGCCATGTCTCTGCGAGACCTGGCATAATTGATCAGAGGTTCCCTGGACTTTATATCATAATATTATTGACTGGAAAAGAAAAAACCCGACAGAAGCCAGGTTCAAATCTTTCATTCTTTGCTGATAAATCAGTAAGAAGTCATAATGCTCATGTGTGCAGCACTGCCAGCAGTCATGAAAAACAACATGGGAATGGACAGCATGGTGTTGGTACGAGATGCCAGTAGGGCAATCCGAGCAGCCTTTAACCTGGCTTCATCGCTGGCTTCAACCATACCCAGCATCTTTTTCTGGTTCGGCCAGATCAGTACCCAGTCGCCAGCGTAGTATTTCTCCCGCGCATAGCGGAATGATTTCTTCAGTACCAGCCTTGACTATCGACGGCACCTGCCAATCCTCTTTTTGCAACGTCACTCGCTCCTTATTGACCGGCAGACCATAAAACTCAGGACCGTACAGGCTGGCAAAGCCTTCCAGCTTATCCAGGGCAGCATTACTTTCAAAAATCTGTGCGTACAGCTCAAGTGCCACAGGAGAGGAAAATATACCGGCACAACCGCAGGATGATTCCTTACGGGCCCGGTCATGCGGGGCACTGTCCGTGCCGAGAAAGAATTTGTGATTACCGCTGATGGCAGCGGCCACCAGGGCCTGGCGATGTTCTTCTCTTTTCAATACCGGCAGACAATAGTGATGAGGGCAAATTCCTTTATTGAACATTGCATTGCGATTGAACAACAAATGATGGGCAGTCAGGGTGGCGACAACATTGTCTCCAGTATCTAAAACGAATTCCACACCCTGTCGCGTTGTCAGGTGTTCAAATACCACCTTTAACCCTGGCAGCGCGTCCAGTAACGGTGACATCACATGCTTAATGAATACTGCTTCCCGATCAAAAACATCAACGGCGGGGTCTGTCACCTCGCCATGCACCAGCATGGGAATCTGGTATTCTACCATCGCTTCCAGTGCAGGCATCAGATCGGGCAGGCTGGTCACGCCTGAAGCTGAATTAGTTGTTGCACTTGCCGGGTATAATTTGAACGCATGGATAAACGGGTTTTCTGCTGCGGCCTGCACATCTGCAGGCAAAGTATGATCGGTAAGATAAAGCGTCATCAGGGGTTCAAACACACTGTCAACCGGACAGGCATTGAGTATGTCCTGTCGATAAGTCATTGCCATTTCGACGTTTGTTACCGGTGGAATCAGATTTGGCATGACGATAGCACGTCTGAATGAATTTACCGTTGCAGGCAGAACGGCTTCAAGAATTTGGCCTTCACGTAAATGCAGATGCCAGTCATCAGGCTTTAAAATACTAATCGATTTCATCAAAATTATTATTAACTATATGTTTATATTGAAATTATTACCTATACCATATGATTTACAGGCTTTATTTTCCTTGACCCTGACGGCCAAAATAACGATTATACGCGTTTGAAATCACAAATTGATCATATTCAGGTTTTTGTACACTCAGGGGCATGCATACACAGGGGATGCTGCCGGAGAGAAATGATCCCGTTGCCGCTTCATTCATATTCGGCTTTACCAGCTCACTGAACACTTATTGCCAGACAGCAATGGTTCATTTGCTGGAACATTGGGTTTTTGTAGCGCCTTGTACCACAAATACCTGTACCGAGGGAAAATAATGTCGATAGATAAAGATCCTGACCCACGCGAAACCAGAGAATGGCTCGAAGCTCTGGACTCGGTAATAGAATTTGAAGGAACGGACAGAGCGCACTATCTAATAGAGAGGCTGGTCGATAAGGCACGTCGCGCTGGTGCCTATCTGCCTTTCAGTGGCAACACTGCATATGTCAATACCATCCCTGTCAACAAACAGGTTCGCAAACCAGGCGATATGGCTATCGAAAATCGTCTGAAATCCTATATTCGCTGGAATGCAATGGCCATGGTGGTAAAGGCCAACCTGAAACCCGGTGCAGTCGGTGGCCATATCGCAAGTTTTGCCTCTGCTGCCACACTCTATGAAGTTGGTTTCAGTGATTTCTTTCACGGACATAATGCTGAAAAGGGTTGTGACCTGGTGTTTTTCCAGGGCCATATTTCACCCGGTATTTACGCACGCGCCTATATGGAAGGACGCATCACAGAAGAGCAAATGCATAACTTCCGTTTTGAAACTGGCGGCAAGGGACTATCTTCCTATCCACACCCGTGGTTGATGCGTGATTTCTGGCAATTCCCAACCGTCTCGATGGGTCTCGGCCCAATCATGGCCATCTACCAGGCGCGCTTCATGAAATACCTGCATCACCGGGAGATACTCGATACCGATGGCCGCAAGGTCTGGGCCTTCTGCGGTGACGGTGAAATGGATGAGCCGGAGTCCATTGGTGCAATCGGTCTTGCCGGTCGTGAAAAACTCGATGATCTGATATTTGTCATTAACTGCAATCTACAGCGACTGGATGGCCCGGTTCGCGGTAACGGCAAGATTATCCAGGAACTGGAATCCCTGTTCCGCGGTGCCGGCTGGAATGTCATCAAGGTAATCTGGGGCTCCGGCTGGGATCGCCTGCTCGCGCGTGACAAGGATGGACTGCTGCTAAAACGCATGGAAGAGGCCGTTGACGGCGATTACCAGGCCTATAAGTCCAAAGACGGTGCCTTTGTCCGCAAACATTTCTTCGGTAAATATCCCGAGCTGCTGGAAATGGTCTCTGACATGACCGATGAGGATATCTGGCACCTGTTGAGAGGTGGCCATGATCCACGTAAAGTTTATGCGGCTTATCACACTGCTGTTAACCACAGGGGGCAGCCAACCGTAATTCTCGCGAAAACGGTTAAGGGCTACGGCATGGGAACCGCCGGTGAAGCACAGAACATCACCCATTCACAGAAAAAGATTAATCAGGAACAGATCCGGCGCTTCCGTGACCGTTTCGGTCTGCCAATACCCGATGAAGAACTGGAGCATATTCCCTTTGTCAAGCCCGAAGATGACAGCGAAGAGATGCGTTATCTGCATGAACGCCGTAAGGAGCTTGGCGGCTATCTGCCCCTGCGTAAAACAGAAGTGCCTGTGCTGGATATACCCCGTCTGGATACCTTCGACGTCTTAATCAAAAGCAGCGGTGACAGGGAGCTGTCAACGACTATGGTGTTCGTACGCATGCTGTCACTCCTGATCCGCGACAAGAATATTGGTAAACGTCTGGTGCCTATCATTCCGGATGAAGCACGCACCTTCGGCATGGAAGGGTTATTCCGTCAAATGGGTATTTATTCCTCCTCCGGCCAGTTATATGAACCGGAAGATCATGACAAGATCATGTGGTATCGCGAAGATACCAAAGGCCAGATCCTTCAGGAAGGCATCAATGAAGCCGGCGCCATGTCTGACTGGATTGCCGCGGCCACCGCCTATACAAATCACGGCATCAGTATGATTCCATTCTATATCTACTATTCGATGTTCGGCTTTCAGCGGGTTGGTGATCTGATCTGGGCCGCTGGCGATATACAGGCCCGGGGGTTTCTGCTCGGTGGAACCGCTGGTCGCACAACACTAAATGGTGAAGGTTTACAGCATCAGGACGGCCACAGCCTGCTGGCCTCCGGCTGCGTACCGAACTGTGTTTCCTATGACCCGACCTATGCCTATGAGCTGACTGTCATTATCCAGGACGGCATGCGTCGCATGTATCAGGAACAGGAAAATATTTTCTACTACGTCACCCTGATGAATGAAAATTATACCCATCCTGATATGCCAAAAGGTGCGGAAAAAAACATCCTGCGTGGTATGTACCTGCTGAAAAAAGGTGGCCGTAAAAAACAACATGTACAGCTACTTGGTAGCGGCACCATCCTGCGCGAAGTGGAAGCGGCGGCTGAACTGCTGGAAAAAGACTGGGGCGTTTCAGCCGATGTCTGGAGTGCCACCAGCTTTAACGAACTGCGCCGTGATATGAATGACTGCGAACGCTGGAATCGCCTCAATCCCGGTAAGAAGACCAGAATCTGTCACGTCGCAAAAAGCCTGTCGGAGAAAAAAGGCCCTGTTATCGCCGCCACAGACTACGTGCGTCTGTATGCAGATCAAATACGCGCCGCCGTACCCGGCAGCTATCGCGTACTTGGTACTGACGGCTTTGGCCGCAGCGACACCCGTGAAGCCCTGCGTGACTTTTTTGAGGTCAGCAGCGCACATATCGTAGTTGCAGCGCTACAGTCCCTGGTCGACCAGGGAGAGCTGCCTGTGAAAAAGGTCAGCGATGCGATTAAAAAATATGGCATTGATGGCAGTAAGCCCAATCCTGCAACTGTTTAAGTACACAAAAATATCATGGCAAATATAATAGAAATCCCGGTTCCGGATATTGGTGACTTCGACGAAGTTGAAGTCATTGAAGTTCTGGTGAGTGCCGGTGACAATGTCGAGGTGGAAGACTCGCTGATCTCGCTGGAAAGCGATAAGGCGACAATGGAAATTCCTTCGCCTGCCGCCGGTGTGGTGAAAGAGGTCAAAGTCGCGATCGGTGACAAGGTTTCTCGCGGCTCTCCCATACTGCTGCTGGAAAGCAGTGAGGCGGTAGCTTCTTCTACTGATGATACGATTGAAGATACAAAAACAGACGATCAAAAGTCTGACACAACCGAGATATCTGCTGATACACCAGCAGCAGAGACATCCTCTGTTTCAGCAACACAAACCAATGATGTAGTTCCCTACGCACCGGATACCATAGCCGGCCTGGTTCGCTCTCATGCATCACCTTCCGTGCGCCACTTTGCCTTTGATCTCGGTGTCAACCTGAACCAGGTAAGAGGTAGCGGCCCGAAGGCTCGTATCCTGAAGGAAGATGTGCAGAACTTTGTAAAACAGGCCATGCAACAGGGTGCTGGCGCCCCATCGCCTACCGGCAGTGCTATTCCACCCATCCCCAAAGTTGATTTTGCCAAATTCGGCGATATTGAAACCCGGCCATTATCACGTATCAGGAAAATCGCCGGTAAACACCTGCATGCCTGCTGGCTAAATATCCCGCATGTTACCCAGTTCGACGAAGCAGATACCACCGACCTTGAAGAATTCCGGCAAAGCATGAAGAGAGAGGCGGCACATAAGGGCGTCAGACTGACCCCTTTGGTCTTCATCATGAAAGCCGTCATCTCGGCACTTAAAGAATACCCGCAGTTCAATGCTTCACTGGACGAAACTAATGAAAATCTGATCATCAAAAATTACTACAATATCGGGGTAGCTGTTGATACGCCCGAAGGCCTAATAGTACCTGTCATTCGCGATGTCGACAGTAAGGGCTATTACGAACTGGCAGAGGAGTTGATGGATATCAGCTCCCGTGCACGCGAGGGTTCGCTAATGCCGGCCGACCTGCAAGGCGGCACTTTTTCAATCTCCAGTCTTGGCGGCATAGGTGGCACCAACTTCACACCAATTGTTAATGCACCTGAAGTGGCAATACTGGGCGTAGCACGTTCGCAGATGAAACCGATTTGGAATGGCAAGGACTTTGAGCCTCGCCTTATGTTGCCGCTGGCAATTTCCTATAATCACCGGGTCATTGACGGTGCGGATGGTGCACGCTTTATTACCTATCTGAGCAAGATGCTCACGGACATTCGCAAGGTACTCCTCTAACCCGGATATTTCATAAGACCGCTTAAAATTCTATCTAAGAGTATAATTATAGTGAAAAATATAAGGGCTATGGAACAACAGATGAGCAAGCTGACTGAAGTACGTCTGCCCGATATCGGTGATTTTGACGAAGTAGAAATAATAGAAATACTGGTTTCTGTTGGTGATACCGTAGCCCAGGAAGACTCCCTGATTACTCTGGAAAGCGATAAGGCAACCATGGAAATTCCATCACCTGCCGCCGGCGTGGTGAAAGAAATCAAGGTATCGATGGGAGACAAAATTACCGAGGGTGCGCTGATCCTGCTCCTGGAGGTGCAGGCCGGTGCAGCCACTGAAAACACATCGACAAATGATGCGACTGAAGCAAAAGATTCAGCAGAAACGCCCCCGGTAAAACCGGCACAGACACAAACCGACACACCGGCGCCCGCCCCTCCTGCATCTGCTGGGTTTGAAAAAGGCGACAAACATGCCGAGCTGCTGATACTGGGCTCCGGTCCGGGTGGCTATACTGCCGCCTTCCGCGCTGCCGATCTCGGCAGACAGGTCATCATGATTGAACGTCATGAACGTATCGGTGGTGTCTGTCTGAATGTCGGTTGTATCCCATCCAAAGCCCTGCTGCATACAGCAGCAGTAATCACTGAAGCCGAAGAAATGGCTGGGCATGGCGTCAGTTTTGGCGCGCCGAAGATAGACATTAAAAAAATAGCCAACTGGAAGGATTCAGTCGTTGGCCGCCTCACCGACGGCCTGAAGATGCTGGCCAAACAGCGTAAGGTAGAAGTCGTTACCGGTGAAGGAAAATTTACCTCGGCCAATCACATTGCAGTCTCTACTTCTGACGGCGAGATAAGTATCTCATTTGATCACTGCATTATTGCTGCCGGCTCACGGGTAACAAAAATCCCCGGCTTCCCGCACGATGACCCACGCATGATGGATTCTACCGATGCCCTGGAACTTGAAGAAATACCCAAACGACTGCTGGTCATCGGTGGTGGCATCATCGGGCTGGAAATGGCCACCGTCTATGATGCACTGGGATCAAAAATAACCATCGTGGAAATGCTGGATGGCCTGATACCCGGTACCGATAAGGACATCATCCGTCCATTGGTAAAGCGCTTAAAGTCGCGTTATGAACATATTTATCTAAAGACCGCCGTCACCGGCATCAAGCCTTTGAAGACCGGTCTTAAAGTCTCATTTGATGGCAGGGATGCCCCCGAAACCGATACCTTCGACCGCATCCTGGTTGCTGTCGGCCGCAAACCTAATGGCCTGCTGATTGATGCCGATAAGGCTGGCGTCAATGTTGATGAACTCGGCTTCATCACCGTCGACAATCAGCAGCGTACCAATGTCCCGCACATCTATGCTATCGGTGACATTGTTGGCCAACCGATGCTGGCACATAAGGCAACCCATGAAGCCAAAGTTGCTGCTGAAGTCATTAGCGGCATAAAAACCATCTTCGATCCCATGGCCATACCCTCTGTCGCCTACACAGATCCGGAAGTGGCCTGGATGGGGCTGACCGAAACACGGGCTAAAGCTGAAGGTATAGAAGTTGTAAAGGGTGCTTTCCCCTGGGCTGCCAGCGGCCGTAGCCTGTCTATTGGCCGCAGTGAAGGCATGACCAAGGTATTATTTGATAAAGAGTCCGGCAGAATTGTTGGCGCAGGAATCGTTGGCACCAATGCAGGAGAACTGATAGCAGAAGCCGTACTGGCACTGGAAATGGGTGCAGATGCCGAAGATATGGGCCTGACGATACACCCGCATCCGACATTATCCGAGACGCTTTGCTTTGCAGCAGAAATGGCCGAGGGGACGATTACGGATTTGATGCCACCTGGAAAGAAGGGCAGATGAAAGATGCGAGACTAAGGACTAAGGACTAAGGATTAAGGACTAAAAAGTAAATCTTTGTTTTGACTTTACTCTTTTATCCTTAGTCCTTAGTCCCGCGTCTTTAATCATATTTCATGAATCACCACGAGACGCGCCACCTACACACACAAATAAACCCCATACACCAGGAATGAACCCCCCATGTCTGAAGTAAAAAAAGTTGTCCTTGCCTATTCCGGTGGACTTGATACCTCCATCATCCTGCGCTGGCTGCAGGAGGAATATCAGTGTGAAGTTGTCACTTTTACCGCCGACATCGGTCAGGGTGAAGAGGTAGAACCTGCTCGAGCCAGGGCAGAAGCCGCCGGTATCAAAGAAATCTATATTGATGATCTGCGCGAGGAATTTGCCCGCGATTATGTCTTTCCTATGTTTCGTGCCAATACTATCTACGAAGGTGAGTACTTACTTGGTACATCTATCGCACGCCCGTTGATCGCCAAACGCCTGGTTGAAATCGCACGCGAAACGGGTGCCGATGCTATTTCTCATGGTGCCACCGGTAAGGGCAACGATCAGGTGCGTTTTGAATTGGGCGCCTATGCCCTGATGCCGGATGTCAGGATCATCGCACCGTGGCGGGAATGGGATCTTCTGTCACGTGAAAAATTGATGAAATATGCCGATCAGCATGGCATTGCTGTAGAGAAAAAGCGCGGCAGGAAATCCCCCTATTCGATGGATGCGAACTTGTTGCACATCTCCTATGAAGGCGGCATTCTGGAAGACCCGTGGAAGGAGCCAGAAGACGACATGTGGCTGTGGACTGTGCCACCGGAACAGGCACCTGATAAGCCGCTTTACATCGAACTCGAATTCAAAGGTGGCGATATCATCGCGATCGACGGCAAAACCCTGTCACCTGCCAGCGTGATGGAATCCCTGAACAAAGTCGGAGGTGAGAACGGCATAGGTCGTGATGACATCGTCGAAAACCGCTATGTCGGCATGAAATCCCGAGGCTGTTACGAAACCCCGGCCGGCACCATCATGCTGAAGGCCCACCGTGCAATGGAATCACTGACACTGGATCGTGAAGTTATGCACCTGAAAGATGAGTTGATGCCGCGTTATGCCAAACTGATCTATAATGGTTACTGGTGGAGTCCGGAGCGGGAAATGCTACAGACCATGATTGATCAATCACAGCATACGGTAAACGGCAGCGTGCGATTGAAACTGTACAGGGGCGGCGTTATGGTAGTTGGTAGGATGTCTACCGAAAATAGCCTGTTCGACGAAGATATCGCCACGTTCGAAGACGATGCCGGTGCTTACGACCAAACTGATGCGACGGGTTTCATTCGACTGAACGCCCTGCGCCTTCGCATAGCTGCGAGTAAAAAGGGTCTTTAAGAGCATGCGCATGCTGCATACCATGCTGCGCGTTGGCGACCTTGATCGCTCGATTGCATTCTATACCGAAATACTCGGCATGGAATTACTTCGCCGCAAGGATTATCCCAGCGGCCGATTCACCCTGGCCTTTGTCGGATACGGTGATGAAGCAGTTCATACCGTCATCGAACTGACGCACAACTGGGACACGGACAGTTACGATCTAGGCGATGGCTACGGACACATTGCTCTGGCGGTAGATGACGCCGCTACAACCTGTGCCGCTATTCGCAAGAAAGGTGGCAATGTCGTTCGCGAAGCGGGTACGATGAAACATGGCAGCACAGTAATTGCATTCGTTGAAGATCCGGATGGTTATAAAATTGAATTGATTGAAGGCAGGTGACTACAGGGCGATTCTGCTATTAGCTACCAAACCAAACTATCATGTAGGTGCGAATTCATTCGCACTGAGAGATACGTAAGATC
>BDTD01000025.1 GCA_002897635.1 bacterium BMS3Abin11
AAGAGTGGAAATAGTGGATATTCCTGAGTGCCCGCTTAGGTCGAACTGAGACGATTTCGTTCAACATGAAATCGTCTGCTATTGAGAATTCTAATGATTTATCAGGTGGTTAGGATTTGTCCGCCATGTCTCGATAGTAGTCAATTCAGGTCGTCGATTCCTTCATGAGGTACGAGTCGCGACAATGAACCTGAATCCACAGGTTTTTATCCTTGGTCTTTGACCTCCCATCCCCTTTTGGGTTGTCGAGCACTGGAAGGCTGGACCGGAAAAAGCGCGGTGCATGTCTTAGCGAAGCGAGTTCACCGCGCCCGGTTCAGACTGAAGCGCGCAGAGCAGCCGCAGGCCAACACAATGGGGCGGTTTTTCTTTGGTTCTGTTTCTTTTATCCGTATAAAAGAAATGAACTCGTCCATGAAGGACGAAAAACACAGATTAGATCAAGAAATAAAATAATAAAGAACATTCCCATGAACGTATGATACCCACAGCCGTGCGCCAGCACAAAAAACCTCAAGCTACCTTCTTCAACATAACCAACGCTATACCCAAAAATATCAACAAAGGAATAAACGCCCCCGCCAGCGGCGGAATACCATAAATAAGGACAAGAAACCCAAAACCCTTTGCCAAAGCGAAGAACACCAGCCCAAGCATGATTCCAAGAAACAGCGTACCCCCCATCCCTCCACTTCTGACATTACGAAAAACAAAGGGAATACCCAGCAAAACCATCACAATGATTGCCAGGGGTGACGAGATTTTTTGCCAGAACGCCAGTTCAAAACGGTCTGTGTTCTGTGAGTTTTGCTCTAGATGTTTTATGTATCTATTCAGATCAACGGCGGACAACTGCTCAGGTCTGACAAGAAAGACTTTGAGCACTTTCGGCCCCATTTCTGAACGCCAGTTTGCCGATTTAAGGCGTATGGTCTCAATTCCCTTCTCGGAAAAAATACTTTGACGCAGATTGTAGAGTACCCATTGATTGTTATCAAACTTGCCGCTGTCCGCGACCGCAGCTGCACGCAATTTGCCGTCTTCATCAAACTCAAATATTTTTATATTCAGAAGTTTCAGATCAGGCAGCATCTCTCCTACCTTAATAATGGAATTATCATCACGCATCCATAAACCAAAATCTGAATGCTGACTGACACTTTTCTGCAGGGCCACAGAGCGACCGCGCTGTGCCTGCGTTTCTGTATAAGGTGTAATAAATTCACCAATCAATACTGCTGATAGAATGATTATTGCTGCGGTCTTCATGACAGAGAGGGATATTCCCACGATGGACATACCCGCAGCGCGCATAACGATCAGTTCAGAACCAACTGCCAGCGAAGACAGGCCAAGCATGGTTCCTAACAGAGCTGCCATAGGGAAAATTTCGTAGATAACACGTGGTGTACTTAGGACAAGAAAAACCATCATATCGAAGAAACCATAGTTACCGGTGCCAACACGCGTAATCTCATCCAGAAACTGGATAAACATAAACAGGCCAACCAGCACAAATATCACAATAGAAGTGTATTTGAAAATGGTACGTCCAAGGTACCAGTCAAGGATATTCATCAGTTCCGCAGCCAGTCGAATCCAGGCATCAGGGAACGGTTAGCTACCCGGCGATGTAGCATATAAAAAGCAAAAATCAGGAAAATACCGTGCACCCACCACATGCCGACAAACACTGGTAATGTTTCAGATTTTAGTAATGTATGTGCAAAACCAAGCATATTGGAATAAAGAAAATAGACACCTATAGCACCCATGATGCGACCAAGCCGCCCCCGTCGCACATCCAGAGAACTGAAGGCCAGTGCCAGTATGGCCAGCACTGGAACGATTGCAATCTTTGACAGGCGCCACTGGATTTCAACCTTGTAAATTCTTTCATTACTTTCCAGCAGATCACCAAAGGACATTTCTTTGGGATACAGCTTTTCAGATACTTTTTTTACCGGCTTTATCCTGATGGCGTAAGTTTCAAAATCAATCATGCGGTAATCAGCATTGCCGGGTATCCCTTCATAACGAGTACCATTTTTCAGGACAATAAATCTGTCACCGGTATTCTCATCAATCTGTTGAAAGCCTTTTTCGGCCACCACGACCCCTTCCCTTTGCTGTGCCTCACCGTAAACAAAAATATTGCGCAATGTATTGTCATCCAGCCCCACTTCTTCTACGTAGTAGACTGCCTGATCATTTTGCGCCTCATTGAAAATACCGGGCGTAATTGCTGAGACCATGGCCCGTTCTAGCCCTTCCCGTTTGAGTGTTTTTGCCTTAACATCCGCGTCGGGTGCGATAAACAAAGCAAATATTGCAATTACTGATGCCAGCACCAGTCCCATCACAATCAATGGTCTTAAAAATCGTCCTAGTCCAACACCGCTAGCTGCCCATATAGTAAGCTCGTTATCGTGTATCCAGCGATCCATAACCATCAAAATGGCAAGAAAAAACATTACCGGCAGCAGGACATCAAAAGTTGAAACCAGTCGTAAACCGAGGAGGGTCAACACCAGGTCAGCCGGCACGTCTCCTCTGGCCGCCTGCGACAATAACGACACTAGCCTTGCGACCAGAAATATACTGAAAATTATGATGGTAGCGGCTATTCCGGTGTATGTAATTTCCCGAGTTAGCGAGCGATCGAGTATCAATGTATGTCCCTGTAAATCCCGTTATAATATCCCCGGAGAACAATATATCATACGGCCCTGAAGCACGAAATCCTGAGGAAGGAATGATGGAATATAAAGTAAAAAGCGGCAGCCCAGAAAAACAACGCTCAGCCTGTCTGGTGCTGGCTGTATTTAAAGATCAGTTACTGAGTCCAGCTGCCAGTTGTGTTGATATGGCAACCGGGCACACGATTTCATCCTTACTAAAGCGTGGCGACATCACTGGCGAATGTGCAACTTTTCTAATGCTGCCACAGGTTTCTGGCATCCCTGCAAAACGTGTCTTACTGGTTGCCTGTGGAAAGAAAGCTGAATTCGATACCAAAAAACTGCTTAAAGTAACAGCCGGGGCCATTCGAAATCTACGACATAATAACATTACTGAAGCATCCTTGTTTCTGCCTGAAATCCCTATAGACAACATTGATATCGGCAAACGCATAGAACAAATTATTATTCAGGCAACACATAGCAATTATAAATCTGACAGCCTGAAAACAGATATACAGGAAAACAAATTACCGCTTCAGAAGATTACACTGTTTATTCCCGAACGCAGTGATCTGACTGCCGCCAGGCAAGCACTGCAGAACGGCCAGGCCATCGCCGCAGGTGTTAACATGGCACGCCAGCTTGGCGACCTGCCCGGTAATATCTGCACGCCTTCCTACCTGGCAGGACAGGCAGCGGAAATTGCTGAAGACTTCGGCATGAAGATCAAAGTGCTAAATGAAAAAGCTATGGAAAAGCTGTCTATGGGCGCATTACTGTCTGTATCTCGCGGTAGCCGGCAGGAAGCCAGGTTGATCGTCCTCGAACACAGGGGTGGCAGTAGCAAGGAGGCCCCCGTAGTACTGGTCGGAAAAGGGCTGACTTTCGATGCCGGTGGTATCTCTTTAAAGCCCTCTTCGGCGATGGATGAAATGAAATATGACATGTGTGGTGGCGCAAGTGTTCTTGGTACCATGCGTGCCATCGCAGAGATGAACCTGCCGCTGAATGTTATCGCAATTGTGCCAAGCTCAGAAAACCTTCCTGACGGGGATGCCAATAAACCGGGTGATATCGTCACCAGTATGTCAGGGCAAACCATCGAGATTCTGAATACTGATGCTGAAGGCAGATTGATACTGTGTGACGCCCTGACCTATGCTGAACGATTCAATCCCTCGACAGTCATTGATATCGCTACACTTACAGGGGCATGTGTCGTTGCCCTGGGCGCACATGCCAGTGGAGTGTTCAGTAAGGATGATTCCCTCACGGAGGAACTGGTGAATGCCGGTACGGCGTCACAGGATAGAGTCTGGCCTATGCCGCTGTGGGACGAATATGATCATCAGCTAAAAAGTAATTTTGCTGATATGGCCAATATTGGCGGCTCAAAAGCCGGGGCGGTAACTGCGGCCTGTTTTCTGGCCCGTTACACAGAAGATTATAACTGGGCGCATCTGGATATCGCAGGTACAGCATGGTTGAGCGGCTCAAAAAAAGGAGCTACCGGCAGACCCGTCAGACTACTTTGCGAATTTCTGCGTAGCAGGGCGGCTTCCTGCACGTGAGTCAGATTGACTTCCATATCCTTGATAACAAGGATAATTCATCATTATTAGTGTATGCCTGCCGCGTTGCACGAAAAGCCTATAACAATGGCTACAGGGTATATATACGGGTGGAAAATGAACAGGACATGCAGCAACTCGATACTTTATTGTGGACATTCAGTGAGCTGGATTTCATCCCCCATGCCAGCATTGCAACAGAATGCGGACAGGAACCGGTAATTATTGGTATGATTGAGTATACGGGCGACAGCAATATGGTGCTTATAAATATAAGTACAAAAATGGCCAGTAATTATTCTCGCTATTCACGGGTCATTGAGCTTATTAGCAATGACCCCGGTTGTAAGTCTGCCGGCAGAAATCGTTATCGTAAATATCAACAGATGAATGAAAAACTGAACAATCACGTGGTATCTGTAAACTGACATGAGTAAAAATAAAAAAACAGCCGGCGGCACGCATTTATCGGATGCCATCCGTTCGTTGCAAGATTTACTGGATGATGTCAGTACTGAAGATTTTGATGCAGCAGATGAGGCTGTAGACGTAAAGTTTGAAGAGACCACAGAATTCGCACCCGATGAAACGTCTGAGGTTAATACATTGACCACAGAACCGGCTTCATTTGATATTGACAGTCATTTTGATATGAATATTCCCCCTGCACTTCCGGATGAAGATGAGGATATGAATGATGTCATTCCCACCCTGTCAGAAACAATAGTTGAAGGCGATATTCCTGTACTCAATGAAATCGTAAGATTACCTGACGGCAGCACCATTCCTGAACCTGACCCGAATATGACGCTAGAGATGGCAGTTCATAGCGGCAACCTGCCCACGCCGGTGTCCGATGCAGCTGATGCTGCTGCTGATGCGGTCATGATCATACTTGCTCGTTATCGAAGTAAACCACTAACACCTGAAGTGCGTGAAAAAATCAAATCTGCAGTAACAGAAGTACTGAACAATTCCCCCGAACTGGAAATACCCGATACAATCATCTAAGCCTGTCTCACCTGCTGTAATAAAAATGGAACTGACAATGAGTGAGAATACGCTAGACAAAAACTATCAACCCGATGAGATAGAGCAAACAATCTATAAAAGGTGGGAAAACAACAACTGGTTCAGCCCCAGTGGTAAAGGCGACCCGTATTGCATCATGATGCCGCCACCCAATGTTACCGGCTCTTTACATATGGGGCACGCCTTCCAGGACACTATCATGGATGCGCTAACCCGTTATCATCGTATGAGCGGAAAAAACACGCTCTGGCAACCAGGAACCGATCATGCCGGCATCGCCACACAGATGGTTGTCGAACGTCGTCTCAATGCTGAAGGGAAAACCCGTCACGACCTGGGACGTGAGGAGTTCATCAAACAAATCTGGCAATGGAAAAAACATTCGGGTGGCACCATTACCCGTCAACTACGACGCATGGGCACTTCACCTGACTGGTCACGTGAACGCTTCACTATGGATGAAGGGCTGTCACATGCCGTCAATGAAGTCTTTGTACGACTGTACAAAGAAGGCCTGATCTATCGCGGAAAACGGCTGGTTAACTGGGATCCTGTATTACACACTGCGGTTTCAGACCTTGAAGTAGTTTCTACGGAGGAAAATGGCCACTTGTGGCATATGCGCTATCCCTTAAGTTCCGGCGATGGACATCTTGTGGTTGCCACTACCCGCCCGGAAACCATGCTCGGTGACGCCGCTGTCGCTGTACACCCGGATGATGAACGTTATCAAAAGCTGATCGGTCAAACGATCAAACTGCCGCTGACAGATAGAGAAATTCCCATCATTGCCGATGACTATGTAGACCCTGAATTTGGTACTGGCTGCGTCAAGATCACCCCTGCCCATGATTTCAATGACTATGCTATGGGCCAACGACATGATTTACCGTTGATCAACATCTTTACCGTCGATGCCGTGGTCAATGATGAAGCGCCGGGCAGCTATGCCGGCATGAGCCGCTTTGATGCACGAAAGAAGATCCTGGATGATCTTGAGTCTCTGGGACTGCTGGAAAAAATCGATGACCATAAACTGATGGTGCCACGCGGTGACCGCTCGCATAGCATCATCGAACCCTACCTCACTGATCAATGGTACGTAAAAGTTACGCCGCTGGCAGAGCCTGCAATCAAGGCCGTTAAAAATGGCGACATCAAGTTTGTACCGGAAAACTGGAGCAAGACCTACTTCGAGTGGATGAATAACATCGAAGACTGGTGTATCTCAAGACAGATCTGGTGGGGCCACCGCATCCCGGCCTGGTATGACGATGCGGGCAACTTCTATGTCGGTCATGATGAAGCAGAAGTGCGATCTGAACATAACTTGTCTGATGATTTTAATCTACGGCAAGATGATGATGTACTCGACACCTGGTTCTCTTCTGCTCTGTGGCCATTCTCTACTCTTGGCTGGCCGGACAGCATGGAGGATGTGAATACATTTTATCCGACTTCGGTGCTGGTTACCGGTTTTGACATCATCTTCTTCTGGGTCGCCCGTATGATCATGATGGGGTTGAAGTTTACCGGTAAGGTACCTTTTCATGAGGTCTATATCCATGGGCTGGTACGTGACTCACATGGCCAGAAAATGTCAAAATCAAAAGGCAATGTGTTAGATCCTATCGACCTGATTGACGGCATAGAACTGGAAACCCTGGTGAAAAAAAGAACCAGCGGACTGATGCAGCCGAAAATGGCAAAGACCATTGAAAAACATACACGCCAGGATTTTCCTGACGGTATTCCGGCATTTGGCACCGATGCTCTACGTTTCACCTTTGCCTCGCTGGCCAGCACTGGCCGTGATATCAATTTTGATCTGGCCCGGGTTGAGGGCTATCGAAATTTCTGCAACAAACTATGGAATGCAGCACGCTATGTGTTGATGAACACAGAAGGTCAGGACTGTGGTCAAAGAAACGATGCTGCGATAGAACTCAATGCCGCTGACCGCTGGATCATCTCTCGCCTGCAACAGGTAGAAATGACAGTAGCGAAATCCATTAAAGACTATCGACTGGATCGAATGGCACAGGCCATCTACGGCTTTACCTGGGATGAATATTGTAGCTGGTACCTGGAACTATCAAAAGTTGTACTTAATGACCCTGATGCCAGTCCAGAAAGTCAGCGTGGCACACGTCGAACGTTGGTCCGCGTACTGGAAACCCTGTTGAGACTACTTCACCCATTGATCCCTTTCATCACCGAAGAGATCTGGCAGCGTGTCGCACCATTGGCGGACAAACAGGGTGAGACCATTATGCTGCAGCCCTACCCGGTTGCAGATAAAGAAAAGATAGATAAATCAGCCATCGCCGAAACAGAATGGCTACAGGCCGTCATTACCGGCATCCGCAATATTCGTGGTGAAATGAATATTGCCCCAGGTAAGCCTTTACCCGTGTTTCTGCAGAATCTAAGCCAACAGGACTCTGACTTACTTGAAGCAAACGAAAACCAGCTCAGAACACTGGCGCGGGTTGAAGAGATCACCTGCCTTGCCAATGATGAAACCTCACCCGATGCTGCCACTGCACTCGTTGGTGACCTGAAAGTACTGGTTCCCTTCGGCGCCTTCATCGATAAAGATGAAGAAATAAAACGTCTGCATAAAGAAATGGGGAAGATTGAAAAAGACCTGGCCCGTTCTACGGGTAAATTGTCAAATGCAAGCTTCGTTGACAAGGCACCGGTTACCGTTGTTGAGAAAGAACGTGCAAGAGTCTCTGAAATAGAACAGACGCTGGCATCGCTGGGTGAGCAGTTGAAAAAGATTGAGGCTCTTTAAAATTGACCCGAAACTATATCGAACCGGATTTTGCAGGTACATGATGTGCGGCCCTATCTGACCACCCTGTGCGAATGAATTCGCACCTACAAAAGAAGAACACCCTGCTTCAACCCACCCGTGTCAAAAAAGAAAGAATTGTAGGTTCGAATTTATTCGAACAAAATAACTACAAAAATGCCAGTATCTCCTGCTCGATATCTTCCTTATCAATTAGCGTCTTCTGACAGATTTCTTTATCAAACAATTCACTGATCTGGGCTGGAATATCAATATTCGCCTCATGGGAAATTGATTTCAGTGCATCAATGTCGTGCACATCCTGTTCACCGGTCAGGGCATTGGCAATGGTTGGTGAAAACTTGGTCCATTCAGCAGTGGAATAAGCAACGGTTTTAAGTGGCTTTGTACGACAGGTATCATAGGCTTTAAAACAGGTTGCTGTGTGCGGATCCATTAGATAGCCTTTCGCAAAAGTATCTTTTATGTATTTTTTACCTTCATCATCATCACAGTAATCCGCTCTAAAGATTGCCTGCAGCTGTACGAGTTCTTTTTTTGTTAACTCATAATATTTTTCATCATCCAGACGTTGCATAAGCTCTCTGGTACGCTCAGCGCCGTACAGGTCATAAAGTATCCGTTCAACATTGGATGATTTTAAAATATCCATCGCCGGTGAGGTGGTTGCTACAACTGTGGTGTTGCGAAGATCGTAGTGGCCATTCTTAATTAGCTGTGTCAGAACGTTGTTTTTATTGGAGGCTATCAGTATCTTCTCGACCGGCAAGCCCATCTTCATCGCATAGTAGCCACCAAGTGCGTTACCAAAGTTGCCACTCGGTACATCCAGATAGATTTTCTCGCCCAGGGTAATCGCAGACTGTCGGACCAGCTCCAGGTAACTGTGTATATGGTAGATAAGCTGGAAAATAATCCGCCCGAAATTCACTGAGTTCGCAGCTGAAAGATATATATGTTTTTCTTTCAATTTAGCATTGAAGCTATCTGAACTCAGCAACAGCTTCAGGGCATTCTGCGCATCATCAAAGTCGCCGTGGATGCCAATGACCTTCAGATTAGATGCGTCCTCTGTCACCATCTGCAGGCGCTGAACATCAGAGGTCCCCCCATCTGGATACAGGCAGGCCACCTGAACATTTTTACGGTTCTTGAATGTCTCCAGAGCCGCAGGTCCGGTGTCGCCACTGGTAGCGGCAAGAATCAGGTAATTCTCGTGGCGTTTTTGCGCAAGCGAGGACAAAAGCAAACCAAACGGTTGCAGCGCCATATCCTTAAAGGCACGCGTAGGGCCGTGATAAAGCTCACTGACATAGAGATCATCGGCCACCCTGATAAGCGGTGCCGGATTCGAACCATCATCGAAATGATCGTAAAGGCTCAGGGCCTCTTCAATGACATCCTGCTCGATATCTATCTCAAAGGCGGCCAGTACATCACGCGCCAGGGTTTTGTAACTTGCATCAAGGTGGCTTATTAGAAACGCCAGCCCCAGATCAGGCAGTTTCTGCGGAACGTAAATTCCACCAAAAGAAGCCATAGGCCCGAGTATTGCCGAAGAGAAACTGACCTCGAGTGGACGCTTGCCATCGTTGCCGCGTGTTTCAATAAAATTCATTGTTTTTCCAGAATCTGTGTCCGAAGCTGGATTCTAACGCAGGAAACGCTGATTTACATTACTGGGGAACCTCTGATCTATTCATGAACTCATATCTTACGCCTAAAATATCCAGTTTTTTCGTTGTAAGCCTTCGCAATAGCTAGCTATTACGTGCAATTTACGCCTCAAACCTGAATATTTTAGATCGCAATCTACTTCGTCCAGAATTGATCAGAGGTTCCCTGGTTATTCGATTAGCTCCTGGAGTCACAAGAATCAAAACAAGTTATTTTTGCCAGCTCTTTACCAATTAATTCCGAGACCAAGGCCCAGCCCACTTTGATTAACATCCCATTTAAAAATATCACTCTCAAAATCAGTTGAAAGATATCGGTAGTTAACAAGCGCCGACCAGGTTTTATTAAAGTGATAACCGCCCCCAACAACCACTTGCCAGACAGAATCTGAATCACCTGTGCCTATGTCACCACGGAGTCTGAGTGACCACTTGTCTGTCTTTACCGGTTGCCAGACTGCACCAATAAAACCATCAACCCAGCTGTCACCACCATTCAAATCGCCTATTACAGGTAATGTCAGATCTTCATCAATTTTTTGATACCGGCCGCCAGCAATAATATCAAATTGCTCAGACAGGCTATAGCTGAGACCTGCTTCGACTATTTTCTGATCTATCGATATATCGATGGCTCCTACCTGCCGGTCATTACCGCCAGACAGTTTGATAAAGAAGCCATCTACAAAATATCCCCAGCTATCCGACTTAGCTTCAAAGCGTGCGGCCAGGCCCGCATCAACAAAAGATATCAGGTCGCCGAAATCTGCTTTAAAGTCCACCTCCTGCCCAGCGACTGCGGTTGTACCATCAAGGTTTGCAGCCCATAAATAGGGGGTAAACTGGTAGTCCCATTCTGCGTGTGAATTTGCAGAAAGGCCGGCTAATAGAATTCCCAGCGTAGTGAAGGCAACAGCCCTTTTTGTATACATTTTTTTATCCTCTTTTGACCTGTTTTGACCTGTTTTTGACTATATCACACAGCTATATGTCAAAAATGTGTTCGTTATCCTGGGTATCGTCCAGACCACGATAGAAATAGACAAAACGTCCATAATCGATATCAATTTTCAATATGGCACCGTGATTGTGACCATAATCGACATAACCGGGAATAGCACTATCGAGATGGCATTCGCTGCTGTGCTGCGGCGCTTCAAAATCCCGGTCTTTGTCATACCATGACAACAGCATAAACTCACCCAGTTCTTTTTCTGCAATTTCATCAGCAATCTGCTGGGCAGCATGGTAATCATCTGGTGCTGATTCTGTGTGTATTTCGATTTCTTTCATTCTGGTTCTCTCGTTTATTTGTTCTTACAAATACTATCACTGCTACCCCGTAAACATTCTAAAAAGTTTTTTGCTTTCCCCGCGTACTTTGCGATCCCCACGAGAGGAAATGTTTTGGGTTTAGGGGCTAGGGAACATCTGAACGTTTCGATGCTCTAAGTTGCTAAGGTTTACGATTTACGACCTACTACTTACGACTTACGACTCATAATTCATGAAAAATGAACCATACGGTATCGGCCAACAAATTCAACGCAATCTACTTGCGATAATCAGCCTTGTCGTGGCCATCAGTGCACTTAGCTATAATACCTGGCGAAACGAAACCACTGAAGTAAACCGAAATCTCAGAGTAGCATCATTCGAAATACTGATTAATCTTGGCAAGCTACAACTGATCACTGATTATGCTCATTATGACAACAACTCTGAGCAGGGAAACCCTATAACCGGCTGGGGACACGTCGCCATGATTGAAGACCTGAGCTTCCTGATGCCCGCTCCATTTCCAGAAATGGCTGCAGACCTGAAACAGGTCTGGTCGGATAACTGGCAAAACCTGGGAAAAGATCAGAACAGCGTAAAACACATCACCAATGCAATTATTGCCATGCGAAAAACAGTAAAATCTCAGCTGAAAACTATTAACTGAATGTGAAAGTAAAAATCGTTTTTAAACAGAACGAAATCTGGCTAAAAAACTAACAGCGGCCGTTTCGATTCGTAGTATATTTTGTCCCAGGCTTATTTTTTTTGCACCTGCTGCAATTGTTTTATTTACTTCCTCATCTGTAAAACCACCTTCAGGTCCCACCAATAACAATTTATCTAAACGGCTAATGGTATTTAGTTTCTCACCATCCGGGTGGGCTAGTAAGACTTCTCTGCCACCGGCACATGCCTCTCTAACTACATCTTCAGGCTTTGCTGCTGGCAGCAACTCCGGTAGCCAGGCTGAACCGCTTTGCTTGCAGGCTTCGAGGCAGATTCTTTGCCAGCGTTCGGCGCTGTTTTTACCTGGCTTGCTGACACTGCGCAGACATAATAATGGCTGCCAGGCACTGATGCCTAACTGTGTTGCCATATCCAGCATTGTGGACTGACGATCACCCTTTGCGATGGCTGTTGCAAGCATGATATTCGGCACTTGAGGTGGGACATGATTCACTTCACCAATCCTTAAACTGGCTGTATTCCGACCTTCCAGATTTTTAACGCTGGCCCTGGTAACATTTCCCTTGCCATCGATAAGGCGTATCGAATCACCCACATTGAGTCGTCTCACACCAAGGGCATGCCAAGCCTCTTTGCCAGATAATGTAATTAGGCTATCCTCCTTAAACCCTTCCTTAAGGTAGAATGTTGGCATACTCATAATGACTTTCCAGTTGGCAGGTAGACTTCATAGCGAACGACTTTTCCCTCATGCAGTGCTACATGATCGTTAGCCAGTGGTGGTGAGTGTAAAGGCCTTTTTACTACTACTCTACGCAGGGCATGCTGGCGCGCAACTCGAAGAAGTTTTTCATCATCCCTGTCATCACCAACGATCTCGCGTAAGACTCGCACCGATTTTGGCGGCAAGGCCGAGCGTTTGCGCTTTGGGGGAAACATTGGATCCATGAATATCACATCGGTAGCAGGTAATTGCTTTATCAATTCGATGGCATCACCGTATTTTGCTTCAATCTTCTCTATGCCGGAGAGTGCAGATGAACGTGCTAAGCTCAGTGCGGAAACCAATAATGCGAAGACGACTGGGTTACGCTCTATTGCAATCACTCTATTTGCGATTAATGCCAGTTTCAGACTATCCCCAGCCAGGCCAGCTGTCGCATCAATGACGATTCCACCACGCGCTGGTGCGAGCGCACGAAGAAGAGGCTGTTTACCGGTAAACCCCGCTGGCTTCGATAAAACTGGCTGTATTTTCTCACCCTTTTCTGTATTTAATACCAGGCCATTATTTTCACAGGATAAAAAATAGCCTGAGACAGGGGCTTCACTACATATTGGAAGATTTAATAAGGACAGGGCATTAATCAGTTCTGCCGGCAAGCTGGATAAACAGCTCTCCAACAAAGGAACCTTGCCAGGCAGCATAATCAGGCAGTGGTGTCATCAACCACATCATGTCGTGGCCAGACCTTGAGCAACACTTGAACAACCGTTGCCAGCGGGATAGCAAAAAATATCCCCCAGAAACCCCACAGCCCACCAAAGATCAGCACGGCAAGAATGATGGCTATAGGATGTAAATTTACTACTTCAGAAAACAGCAGAGGAACCAGTAAATTTCCGTCCAGAGCCTGAATCACACCATAGCTAACTATTAACCAGCCAGTCTGTGGCTCCCAGCCCCATTGAAAAAAAGCGATAAGTATAACGGGAATGGTCACCACCACGGCCCCGACATAGGGAATAATTACCGACAATCCAATGAGTACAGATATCAGCATGGCATAGTGTAGCCCGAACAAAGAAAAAACAGCATAGGTCACTGACCAGACAACAATAATTTCCCACACCTTACCACGTACATATTTGGCAATCTGGCTATTTACCTGTGTCCATACCGTCACAGCCAGTCTGCGTTGCTTTGGCAGAAAACCACTGATCCATTCTGAAATTAGTTCCTTGTCCTTGAGAAAGAAAAAAACAAGCAGTGGCACAAGAAAAAGATAAACCACCATCGCCAGTAGTCCAGGGACCGACGCCAGTGTCTTGGTCAGAATATATTGTGCTGTACCGCCTATCTCTGAACGCAGAATAACTGCCAGCTCACGAATCTGATTTTCTGTAATCAAGGCCGGGTATTTTGCCGGTAATTCCAGCAAACTCTTCTGGCTAGCCGAAATCATGCTAGGGGTCTCCTGTAGCAACTGGCTCACCTGAGTAGATAGTAGAGGCAACAACCAGAACAGCATGAGTAAATAAAACACCATAAATAAAGTAAAGCTGATCACCGAGGCGAGCAGACGGCTGCAGTTCATGCTAATGAGCTGTCGTACAATACCTTCAAGCAAATAAGCGATTACGATACTGGCGAACACCGGTGCCAGCATATCCCCCATAGTCAGCACTATTAAAAGACTGCCGATTAGTAGGAACAACAATATCAGTGCCTGGGGATCAGAAAAATACCGTTGCCACCAAAGGCGAATCAAATTCATTGGCACATATCTCTTATTTTCATCGTTGGGCGTGATTATACTGCCTGCATAGTAAGAAACCGAAAGCGGCATGTATATGGATTTCTGATTGCTGCATTGCTATATTTGTTCGCTATGATCAGGATAACCATACAGGAAAAAGATTTCAGTCTCGAGCAGGAAATAAGCTTATTGCGCAATGATCGGGTTGATATTGGTGCTATCGTTAGTTTTACTGGCCTGGTGCGTGACCTCAATGAAGGTGATGAGGTCAGCATGATGTCGCTAGAACACTACCCGGGCATGACGGAAAACCAGTTGCAGGAAATTGCCCAGCAGGCAGAATCACGTTGGCCACTACAGGGTATTATCATCATTCACCGTGTCGGCACCCTGGCTCCCGGCGACCAGATAGTTCTTGTTATCACAGCCAGCCCGCACAGAGCGGCCGCCTATAAATCGAATCAGTTTATCATGGACTTTTTGAAAACCAGAGCAACCTTCTGGAAAAAGGAAACACTGGAAAACCGCACACGCTGGGTAGAAAGTCGCCATGGTGATGATGTTGCCACCAGCCGCTGGGAAGAACCGGCTTGATGTACCTGTGTCTCTCAATCATAATAAATTCTGTATGCCGATAGATAGCGAAGGATAACGACTAAAACAGGAAATATCATGGGATTTCTAGAGAACAAGAAAATATTAATTGCCGGCGTCGCCAGTGACCGCTCAATTGCTTCAGGTATCGCACTTGCCATGGCGGCACAAGGTGCCGAACTTGCCTTTACCTATCAAACAGAAAAACTGCTAAAGCGTGTAGAAAAGATTGCCGAGGCCTGCGGTTCGTCTATCATTCTCCCCTGTGATGTATCTGAAGACGAACAAATTGAAAATGCGTTCACGGAACTTGGTAAACAATGGGATGGCCTGGATGGCATCGTTCACTCCATTGCCTTCGCCCCGCGAGAGGAACTTAAAGGCCTGTTCCTGGATGCGACCACCCGGAACGGCTTTAACATGGCACATGAAATTAGCTCCTACAGCTTCACCGCTCTGGCAAGAGCTGGAAGAAAAATGATGGAGGGTCGAAATGCAGCGCTGATTACCATGAGCTATATCGGTGCAGTACGCTCAATGCCTGGTTATAATATCATGGGCCTGGCCAAAGCCAGCCTGGAAGCAAATGTCCGCTACCTTGCTCAAAGTCTGGGTCCGGATGGCATCCGGGTAAATGCCATATCAGCAGGCCCGATCAAGACTCTTGCCGCAGCAGGCATAAGCGGCTTCAGGAAAATGCTCGATTTCTATGACAAAACTGCACCGCTAGGCCGTAGCGTTACCATTGAAGAAGTAGGAAACACCGCCGCCTTTCTCTGTTCTGACCTGGCATCAGGAATTACGGGTGAAATCACTTATGTGGATGGTGGGTTTAATACTGTTGGGATTGGGACGGGAATGGTGGAGTAATTTAAAAGAAGATAAAGATAAAAGACATTAAGGTAAAAAAAATGGGGTACCCTTATACTGTAAATTAGTTAATGTCATCCCAGTCTTCACCATAATTTATGGTGATTTCTTCACCTGCTTTTATGTGACGAGACGAATACAGTTCAAAACCGTCAAATTCCGCACAGTATTCCTTGCTGTGATTAAGGTAGCGTAATTTATTTCTACCCGATCGTCCAACTACCCTGTCCTCATCAAATACCCATAACACATGGCTACCATTCCTTTTTGCTTCAGGCCCTTCATATTCACCAAGGTAGGCATTACTTTCTATGTCTTCTTTGGCAAAAAGACCTTTGCCGTGAATTCCAGAATCCATAACGTGAGTTAGTTTATATACGCTCATAGCCTCATTGGTATTTCCTTATACCACTCACTGTTTCGAACTATATTGATCAGTAGCAAGCTGCTTGATAGTTATATCATTTATTGCAGAAAGCGCCTCCCGTTCAGCCCGCATAAGGACATTTAGAACACTTTCATCTGCCTGGGGATTCATTCTCCTTGATCTTACCATTTTGGAATCATGAATATATGCAAGAAGATCAGCGGTGGTGGTTTCTTCAGGAGGACGACCGGGAATCAGAAGGCCTTCATCATTATCCACAACCTTTAAAAAGCCACCCTTTTCCAGCTGGTAGACAAATTTTTCGACCATATCCTCGGGTAACTGAAGTTGTCGTGCTACCACATCGAATGATATCGGTGGTTTTTTTGCGTAATAATTCCTTGCAACCAGCACCATTAACTGTAATGAAAGTGTCTCACTTTCATAGGGAGTCATATCATCCTCACCATGATAAAGGTAAAGTAATTTGTCTGCGTGCTGGTAATAATACGCAATGCTGGACCCTAAAAGTAGAATTACCCAGATAATATAGATCCATATAAACAGGAGAATAACGGTCGCAAATGCAGAATAAATTGCATCGTACTTTGTCGAACCAACAATAAACAGGGTAAACACTATACTGGCAAGCTTGAATAAGAATGTCGTTATCGTTGCACCAAACAGCGCCGCCACAGGTTTGACACGCGTATTTGGTACGAACATATAAATAAAGCTTATTGCAAGCACGGTCAGGAAAAACGGCAGGTAAACCGACAGGGTGTCATACAGAAAGGCACCCGTATCTGTTTCTACTACCTGCTTGAACAGGCTGAAACGCCCTACCGACTGGGATAATCCAACTGCGGAAAAAATTAGCACTGGTCCAACTATCAATACTGAAATGTAATGACTGAAACGTTCAAGTATCGGCCGGAGTTTTCTAACGCGCCAGGTGCTGTTAAATGCTACCTCGACCTGGCGAATTAGCGACACGACGGTGAACAATAGAACACCCAGGCCAACTGCACCAAGGACACCAACCTTGATGTTATCGACAAAGCTGAGAACAGTAGCTGTGATTTCAACCCCTTTTTCTCCCAGGGGCTCCAGGGCGTTCAGTAGCAGGGGTTGTAGTTGATTATGTACACCAAAACCTTTAAGTACTGAAAATACGACCGCAAGCAGGGGTACCATCGAGAGGATGGACATATATACCAGCCCCATCGCGTACAAATTGTTATTTCCGGCCAGCAGATCGGCTACTAACATCTGCAGCCCCCGAAAAAAAAGTAAACTCCTGCGTTTCCAACCTGGCAGATTGTTTATATTAGCTTGCCAGACAATGCGGTCCCACCAGCTTAGAAGATTTGTAAACAAATCACCCTCGGAGTTGATAAAGAAATCTCAGCTTACTTTACATTCAACAGCTCGATCTCAAAAACCAGGGTTTCACCCGGACCTATTGCAGACCCTGCACCTTTATCTGCATAAGCAAATTCTGGTGGAACAACAACTTCCCATTTATCGCCCACTTTCATCAGCGGCACAACTTCCTGCCAACCCTTGATTACGCCTGACAAACCAAAGGTTGCGGGTTTTTTGCGCTTGTAGGATGAATCAAATTCGGTTCCATTGATCAACTTACCTTTATAATTGACTGTAACTTCACTGTTTTTAGTAGCCTGCTTACCCTTTCCGGATTTAATGACCTTGTACTGAATACCGTTTTCAAGTGACTTGACTCCAGATTTCTTTGCGTTCTCCGCACGGTACTTGTCGCCGGCTTTCTTATTCGCAGCAATCTTATCCTTGAGTACTTTTAACTGTTTATCCCTTTCTGCCATCATCGATGCCTGCATCTCTTTGGTCGTCATTGCGGCTTTAGCTCCACTCAGTGCATCCTTCATTGCTGCTGAGAAAGCTGCTGGCTCAACATCCAGGCCTTCATTCATTAATGACAATGCAAGACGATAACCAACAGCATAACTAAACTTTTGCTTATGGCTCTTTAATTCAACAGCCATGGAGATAGCCGGAGTAGCCAGTGCTATGACCAGAACGGCCAGGGCGATATTTTTAAGTTTCATTTTCTTCCTCTTCGATTGTGATATCCAGGAATTTTCCCGGCAAGTGGGTTAAAGAACCTCTGATTACATGCCATATCTCTGCCAGACATGGCATATAATCAGAGGCCCCATAATGTTGTGAATAAGGCTACTTGATCTTAGCAGACATCTCATTCAACAGGTTTACCAGATCAACATTGACTTCGTTTATCCATTGTTGCCATTGAGCCTGATATCCCTGAAAAGTTCCAGCATCCAATGTTTCGAGATTTTTCCGGGTAATAATGATCACCTCTCCCGTTTCTGCAATACTGTTCATATCCGGCTGTGCCAGTTTCTTACTGCTTTTGCCCAGCTCTGTTACTGTCTCTTCCATTATTTTTTTGTCGGCAGGATTTATACTGCTATTCTGCTCGTTGATGGCTTTCTCTATTGAACTCGCCAGTGCATCTAGATGCCGGCGCATTATATCGCTATATTCTTCAACTGCACCTGTTGCCTGATCGCCTAAACTTTCAGTCAACTGTATTAGCTGATTATTCAGACTCTCAAGCTCGGCTGTAACCGTCTTGCTGGCCTCTTCAAACTGCAGTGATATTTCATTACCAATGGTAGTAATGCGGTTAACGAAACCAGAAACTGCAGAACTAGCCAGTACCGCCTTTTCAGTTCTGTCATAATCCACCTTCCATTTGTCACCCTGCTTGACAAGATAGGTTACAAAATAAAGCATCTCGCTTTGTGAAGCATCGGGTTTTGAAATTTGTGTATGAACGCGCGCTTCATGCTCTTCAATGATTATCTTTCCCCACGAAGGATGCATACCGCTCCAGTCACGGGAAAATCCATCATAGCCCTTCTCACTTCCCAGGGTAGAATAATTAACGACATCGGCAACATTCCCCCCAATAACGGCTTGCCAGAACACCTGACTAACCTCCAGCGGGGTTTGCGGCTTGCTGCAAGCTGATAGCAATATCGCTAGCGCAAGTGACAATGATATGAAGGCATATTTAGATTTCATTAAAAAACCCGATTTTGGCAATGGCAATAACGCGGGTCATTATACTGGCAAAAGTGACCGCAAGAAAGGCATAACCGTCCTGCAGGAAATGCCCGTTGGGTGTAATTATCCAATTCAATGAATTAATCTGAGCTGCCTTAGAATTTATAACCAAGTTTTAATCGGTAAGACGTACTTAGCTTTTCAGCATTCTCGGCCGGCTGGCTATCGTAATCAGTTTCTGCTTCTATCGATGCAACGAATCCAATTTTGAGTGGAAATTTAAACCCTGTCCAATTTTCCAGAATTGTTTTATCGGGTGAGGCAAAGCCATAAAACCCGTCTGAAATGAGGTAGAATTGCACCTTTTCCTTATACAGATACCTGTCAAACACTAGCCGCCAGGTATTTGCCCAGTACTGATTATCCTCTCCATCATTAAATTCTTCCTTAACGGCTTCAAAACCACCCTGTACAAACAGGTTGAGTGGTTCGCTTTCGTAAAACTGGTAACCAATATGGGGGCCAAACCGGGTCCTTAAATTGAGTTCAGCAAATTCATCTTTCTTTAGATTTAACCCAAGTCCAATGTACCAGTCCTGCGCATCAAAAACATAACTCCAGTCACTCCTGGGAAAATAATCATATGCGCCAGTAACTAACCATTTGAGTTTTGTCGTTATCCCTTTTGTGCGATTTTCATCATATTCGCCATAAAATCTGACTCTATCATAGAGGCGCCTGAATTCCAGGTTTCCATCCAGATCAATCTCATCATTATTGTTATTACCCCGATCATATTTCAGCGCGATGTTGATCATTCCAGAAAACTTGTGCCCTTTTCCAAGCAGCCAGTATTCAGGGTTAATCTCTTTGACGGATTTTTTCGTCAATTCCCTTACAGTCCTCTGATTCTCGTTCTCAAGCTGTAGCGTGTCTCCACTAATTTTTACTACGATCCCGGTAAGAACCTCATCCTCCTCAAGTAACAAGGTCATAGGCTTATCTGACCTTACTTCACGAATTTCATCCCACTCAATCGAAAGAATACCCGCATAGGAAGTTTTGAACTTCAGTACGCCCTCAGTTTCATTTAGCACTTCACCGGTGAGTCTGTCTCCATTTTTCAAAATCAATACATCTGCCTGTGCCATCGTAATAGATACACCAAGCAGTAAAAAAATGACGTGTCTGATTCCTGAATGCATTAACTTACGGGATGGGATTGGACTGGAGATTAAGGATTAAGTCAGCATGTTACTTCTAATACACTGTATAGAGACTGCTAAGTTGACAGCATTTTCATGCACTGTAGCAACATAGTAAACTAGATTGTAAGCTGAATTCCAGAAATGAATGTCCCACCCAGCCGTTAATTATAAAAGTTACCAGTGGCAAAAGCACGAGATAGGAGAATTTAAGGGCACCTCAATTAATTCGTGAATAATCATCTTGAATCCAAAATCTGCCATCTCTGCGTTAAGAACCTTCGCAATAGCTAGCTATTACGTGTATTTCTTGCCTTGATCTGACAGATTTTGAATCCAATCTGAATTATCCAGAATTAATAGAGGGGGCCCTTAAGGCATCACTGTGAGTGATACTCAGGCCAGGGGAAAATGCGGTAAGGTAAATATGTGCTAAACCGCTACTTGGGTCTTAGATAGCGCCAGGCAATAACATCATTTTCATTTATTACAATATGGGTATTTGACTCTGATAACCATTTTTCCAGAATAGCTCCTTTGTAGTAGGCTCTCAGGGTACGGCCACCATCCAGACGGACGAAGAAAAGTCTGGGGTTGTCTGGATTAACTGGGGCAGCTGGCAAACCATCTTCGGTAAAAATCCATTTGTAAGGCTCTATGTCTGCTCGTTGACCGTTCTTTTTAATCATTACATCAAGCATTTGTCACCCCTTCATAATCTTGTCAATTGACTCTATTGCAGACTGGGGGTGTATTCCTTGACATACATCAAGATAAAACATCAAAGGTAGCTAGAACTTAATTTAATGGACAAGTTTACAAAGATTGAACTATTTTGCGCACTGCACGGGTTAATGTCAGCAACTCCGCATCGTCTATTATATATGGTGGCATGAGATAAATCAGGCGGCCAAATGGCCTGACCCATACACCCTGCTCAACAAACTGATATGGAAGGTCCATCATGTCCACTGGACGATCAAGTTCAACAACAGCTATGCCCCCCAGCACGCGCACATCTACCACGCCAGGCATTTTCCGACATTCGGCAAGCCCTGCTACCAGCATTTTTTCAATCCTGCGGATACTCTCAGACCAGTTTGATGATAATAGTATCTCTATACTTGCCAACGCAGTGGCACAGGCTATCGGATTAGCCATGAATGTCGGGCCATGCATAAATAAGCCCGGGTTGCCTGTGCTGATGGTTTCGCTGACACCTGCAGTGGTCAATGTTGCCGCAAGCGTCATATAGCCACCTGTCAGTGCCTTGCCCAGACATATGATATCGGGGGCGATATCGGCATGTTCGCATGCAAACAGCTTACCCGTACGTCCGAACCCGGTAGCAATCTCATCCAGAATTAGCAATACACCATACTCGTTACACAACTGCCTGACTTGCTTCAGATAGTCAGCCGAATAAAAGCGCATTCCACCAGCGCCCTGCACAACAGGCTCCAGAATGACTGCTGCTATTTTCTGATTATTTTCCTGCAGACAGCTCTTCATCTGAGCCATATCACTCTCAGAGCTGACCTCACCGTAACGACAGGTCGGTGCATCAACAAAGTATTGTGAAATCAAAACATCCGAGAATAGTTTATGCATACCGGTGACAGGATCACAGACAGACATTGCTGCAAAGGTATCACCGTGATAGCCAGAACGGATAGTCAGGAAATGCTGCTTTTCGGGCAGGCCTTTGGCATTCCAGTACTGGATTGCCATTTTCATCGCCACTTCCACTGCAACGGAACCTGAGTCTGAAAAGAAAACCGTCTGTAGTGGCTCAGGGGTTATTTCCACCAGTTTTTGAGCAAGCCTGACAGCTGGTTCATGGGTCAGACCACCAAACATCACATGAGACATTTTTGCTAACTGTGTCTCTACCGCAGCATTTAGCACAGGATGATTGTAACCATGGATAGCACACCACCAGGATGACATACCATCAATCAACTCTCTGCCATCTACCAGCTTGAGCCGAACACCATCCGCTGACTCAACAGCAAATACTGGATCATCCTTGCCCATCACACTATAGGGATGCCAGACATACGTACGATCCAGTGCCAGGATGTCTTTATGTTTTTTTGGTCTGCTGGATTTATCCTGATTCATAATATCTGATGGTCGCATTAAATTAGTTAATAATAGTATTGGGAAGGGTATGATTATTCAGCAGACTCAGCGTGACTTCCAGTAATCTGCCTTCTCTTTAGATTTCTCAATACCGTATTTGCCTTTGCTGTAGAGACCTATAAGGAATTCTTTCGCTCTGGTGTTATTGTTTTCAGCAGACCGAGTAAGCCATAACACTGTTTTGATATCATCTTCGCAAAATAGTTGTGGGTAATCTTATATTTATTTTATGATAGTGTTTTTGAATCATTTGTTCATATATGATTGTGTCAGATCCATCAAACTATTCGTACAGGTAGATTGAAATGAATTCTACACTGACTTCGATCCCTCTTTTATCCAGGCTGGCTAGTGAGCATCTAGAATTGTTATCAGCTCAAATCCAGCATCGGAAATATGCCAGTAACAGCGTCATCATCGCTGAAGGTGATCAGTCGGATTCTCTTTACATTGTCACTGAAGGCAAAGTAAAGATCTACATCAGTGATACAGATGGTAGAGAAATACAATTAAGGATACTTGAGCCTGGTGACTATTTTGGTGAACTTGCGCTGATAGATAAAAAGCCACGATCTGCATCCGCTATGACCACCTGTGACAGTCAGCTTTCTGTCATCACATCAAAGGGATTTTTGAGGTGCCTCGCTGATAATCCAGAAATGGCTCTGATCATGCTACAGGTGCTCAGCAATCGATTGCGTGACGCCACTGAATTACAACGACAACTGGCATTAATGGATGTCTATGGGCGTCTCAGAGTGACTTTGCTTGCGTCAGCTAAGGATGGTGACGGCATTCATAGGCTGGAACCAAAGCCGACGCAGCAGGATATTGCCAATAAGATTGGTGCATCTCGCGAAATGGTTAGCCGCCTCCTATCGGATTTAAAGGCACACGGTTATATTGATATAAAAAAATATTCAATAGTCATCAAAAAGAAGCTACCGGAGAAATGGTAGAGGGTTAAAAGCACAGGAAAGGGGAAAGGAAGGTCAAAACCTGGGTGGTTCAAACTTGATGGAATTGAATATTCTGTAGGTGCGAATTCATTCGCACTGTTTTTGTCCGAATGAATTCGAACCTACAATTTTCTCTGATCTTGTAGTTGATGTTGATCTTATAATCCCGTTCAGGCTTGCCGAGCACAGGATGAGTGGGGTTTCGGGGGTGTGCTTGTTTGAGCTCAGCGAGTTCACCCCCAGCCAGCACAATAAACAAACCCAACGCTAAGGTAGAAAATTATTCATAAAACGCATTGGTTTGCCAATGCTTTGATTCAAACGACTTATGTCGTTTGACATCACACCTGTATTCCAGGTCATAGTGTAAATTGAATAATTCATCTGCGCGATGTCATTCGACATGCCTGATATATTTCCTTGTATTTTAGATATTGACACATCCATGTTAGCAATATTCGAATTCATCTGATCAATGCTAACCACTAATTGAGAGATGTTTTTATCCATATGGCCTATCTTACTAGTGAGGGTAGTAATGTTCTTTGACATACCGCCGAGATTTTGTGACATGAGGTGCATATCTTCTGTAATGCTGTATATCAACCAGAAACCGGAAATGGCGAGCAGGGCAAATATAACCATTGCCGGGAAAGCAATTCTCTCCCAGCGTTTCGTTGCAGACTGAAATTCTCGAACAAAATCTGCAAGTACATATTCCAGCCCAAGCAATGCTGTGCGTTCCAGGTATTCCTGTTCTTCGTCAGAAATATCATTTACCTGCGTTGCCGTTTCAGTCATCATAGTGTTTTAATCCCCTGATATTTTTATAGTCATAATACATTGCCTGATAAGCCTGCACTATCAAACAGATTGGCAAATTAATCAGATGCTCCATGGTATTGTAATTTAAAATCCCCTCTGCTCACATTGACACGGGTCATGATGAATTACCGCAAGCACACCTAAAATAGCGCTATTTTATAGTGCCTGATTTTATTATATATTGAAAGATAGCTGGCAGGAGTAAAGGTAGAAAATGGTCCTGAACCAGGATTTACCCACCGAATTGGTATTAGAAAAGGCACAATGGCAGATCTACTTACACCAAAGTTACTGATACTTTATTTTTTCATCCTGTCAGCCATTTATATTCATTTTCGCGGCAAAGCCAGACACAGCTTTTTCAGACAGCTGGGCGATCACTCGACGCTCATGGCACCGGTCAACAGTATCATGTATATGTTTTCCAGTGTTCCTAACGGGCCTCATCTGCACAGGAACTATGCCCAAAAACGATTGAATTACTTAAACAGACACCATCGGTAAAAGCTGCGATGTTTACTCTGCTGCCACCTGACGCTACGCTGGTACGGCATCGTGACCCCTATGCCGGCTCAATCCGCTACCACCTGGGTTTTGTAACACCAAACTCTGATGACTGCTTTATTGTGTAGATGGCGAGGATTATTCATGGCGTAACGGCGAAGACGTTTTTTTTGACGAAACATTCATACACCATGCCGAAAACAACACAAAAAAAGACCGGCTGATTTTTTTCTAGCCACCCTGTGAACACCGGACAGGAATCATATATATGCAAGGGCACCATTAAGGACTATTTTTGATTCTTTTCCTTAAACTCTTTACTTAATGCCTCAAATTTCTTCTGTATTTTGTAATCAGAAAGCAACATGCCACAGACTTTGCATGCCGGGTTTGCTGCGGAATCGAGCGAATCTTTCTTGCTAAAGTAGTGTCTATGCTCACCATGCAGGGCAAAATCTACTTTAGATTTGAACATCTTGGCCTTTTTTTCGACGAAGATACTTATACTGCTTGACTCATTATCCTTACGTCGAAACATTTTTTCCTTTTAAACTAGTTTTCTGTCATGCCTTCTATTCGCATACTATCTATTTTCGCTGAATAGAACGCAATGTCGGTTAATATCTGTAAACACCCTTATTCAAATTAAGTCTAGATTACGTTCACCGTAAAAGAGCTGCGTTTCATCGGCCATATTTGACCGCCTGTCTATTTTTTGTCAGGTAATAAGAAATATGGAGAATGAACGGTACAAACTGCTTCATATTCTGGAGAATTGAACCAGATACCAGTGATAAATCGTCCTTCTGGCCAGGCAAAAAGACAAGAAAATCAGCGATGACAAAAAAAATTCTATTAGCCATAGCCTATACCTTTCTAGGCAGCGTACTTGGTATTCTCATTCTCTACATCTATATGATGCAGAATCGCCCTGAGCTATTTCCCTGGCACAAGATTCACCTTCAGCAGGAATTCACCACAAGGCAGTTACCTCAAATCAACTCATTTACTAAATATTTATCGCTGGAAAACAGGCTTTTTGATGAAATGCAGGATAAAATTTATCGAAAAAAGACCAATAGACAACAATTTCAGTTAATCCGCTATGACTCAGGCAGTCTGGCAGACCCGACATCTTATGACACCAACTGGAACAGAAGCTTTGAGCTGACGCAGGACGATGCTAAAGCAGGTATACTGCTGCTGCATGGGCTATCTGATTCCCCCTACAGCCTGCGCGCTATTGCGGAAACATTGCATAAACAGGGCTACTATGTTCTCGGTCTGAGGATGCCTGGCCACGGTACCATTCCTTCCGGTCTGGTAGATGCTAGCTGGCAGGATATGGCCGCAGCTGTAAAACTTGCAGCGATCCACCTTAGCAAACAAATTGGGGGATCATCTAAATTTCATATCATCGGCTATTCGATGGGTGCGGCACAGGCAGTATATTATTCACTGGATGCACTGCAAGACACATCCTTACCCCGTGCAAAATCACTGGTTCTAATCTCCCCTGCCATCGGTGTGTCTTCTGCAGCCGCCCTGGCCATTTGGCAGTCTCGTCTATCTGCTATACCTGGCCTTGAAAAACTCGCATGGAACTCGATTGAGCCGGAATACGATCCTTATAAATACACATCATTTGCAGTCAATGCCGGGGATCAAATGTACCGGCTAACAATTGCAGTCGGCGACAAACTGAGCAGCCTGAGAGATCAAGATATATTACCTGAATTCCCACCAACGCTAACCTTTATGTCAGCCGTCGATGCTACCGTATCCGTTTCTGCCGTAGTCAAATCTCTGTTATTTAAACTAAGAAATGATGGTAATGAGCTCGTGCTGTTTGACATAAATCGAATCAACAATGTCATCCCATTTCTGAAACAGGATCCAGAAGATGGATTAAGAAAACTTTTGAATGACTCAAACCTGAATTTCAGAGTTTCGTTGTTAACAAATGAATCGGCTGACAGCTTTACAATTCATGAATTGAACAGAGAGAGAAATAACACAAGAAGCACCAGAGAACTGGATTTATCATGGCCTGGTAATGTCTATTCTCTATCGCATGTTGCCCTGCCATTTTCGGTAGCCGATTCACTTTATGGTGTTCGACCGGACAAAAAAGGCGGCTTACATATTGGCCTGCTGGCATCCAAAGGTGAACGGGGAATACTGAGTGTTCCTGCCGGTGATATGCTGCGTTTGAGATACAATCCTTTTTACGCTTACCTGGAGCAGCGTACGGTAAACTTTTTATCACAATGAAGAACAAATTATTTTAGGCGAGCATTGGCCCGGCTGCTTTATTCACTCACCTATGCCCTCTTCAATCATTCGCTTTTTTACTGTTTTGATCATGTTTACAGTCCTGCTGCTTAGCGGCTGTGCTAAACCCTATGTGTTTCCTGTCGATTCATTACACATAGCACCTCAACTTTATGATGACAGGGTTGTAAGGGATGATACCTATCCCCTTCGCTATTGGCATGGCAGCCAGCGCATGATCATAGACTACCAGGCACTGGCAGCACTACAGAACGGTTACGGATCAGTTCCCAGTTTCTGTCAGGATTGAAGACCATCTCGAATTTCGGCACAATGAAGTTATGACTACGAACTCACCCGATACCACCACCTCAGGCCCAAAACAGGGCCTACGCTGGACAAATGTCCTGTGGATCATTCTTGCTACTATTTTAATTACCGTTGGCGCTACCTACTGGACTGTACGTACCTATGTATTCGCAAGAGATTTTAAGCCCGTTGTACTCAAGCAGGAGGAAGCAGCAGTATTAAACAAGAAACTTAAAAAACTGGGTTTCTCTCTGGAGACAGATTCAGAAAACCGTACTGCCGAGCATAAAAATATTTTTGACTCCGAAGGCAGGCTGATTCCAGAAGTCTATAGTGAGACTGGAGCCAGCCGCGAAATCAGTCTTTCCGAGCGGGAGCTCAATGCCCTGCTGGCAAAAAATACAGAACTTGCTCGCAAACTGGCGGTTGACCTGTCTGATAATCTTATGAGTGCCAAACTGCTGGTACCTGTAGATCAGGACTTTCCGATACTGGGCGGTAAGACCTTGCGTGTTACAGGTGGCCTGGAAGTTGCCTATGATAATGACAAACCAATCATTGTATTACGTGGTGTCAGCATTATGGGTATCCCAATCCCGAATGCCTGGCTAGGCGGTATGAAGAATATCGATCTGGTCAGGGAGTTTAGCGCTAGCGAGGGCTTCTGGAAGGTGTTTTCTGACGGCGTGGACAATATTCGTGTTGAAGATGGACGTCTGCTCATCAGATTGAAGGAATAGAAAAGTTTCAAGAAATTAAGACTGAATACATTCTATGAAAATCGCCAGCATTACGACCATAGTCCTGCTTGTTCTCTATAGCGCAAGCCAGGACAGCTGGAGTACTGATGTTCCATCTATGTTGGATACGGGCTCTACGAAGACCAGTCAACAATGGCATGCTATTCCTGTTTTTACAGTCGGAGACCAGATCAGCGGCTACACTGCACCTGGCCGTCTGGATGGTATAGGTGCCTTTGCTTATCAAAATGATGAAGTGCGTATTCTGGTCAATCATGAACTGAAGGCCAATAAGGCATATTCCTACAAACTTGCAAACGGTACCGAACTAACCGGCGCACGAATCAGTTTTTTTGATATTCGTAAAGAAACCAATAAGGATAATTTCATTATCACTAATGCGGGACTCGCCTACGACACCATATATGATCGTGAGGCAAAACTCGTTAGCAATGCCGCACAAATCAATGAAGAAGAAAATCAAAAATTTAACCGGCTAAAAGGACTGTCCAGATTTTGCTCTGGCCGTAGTATTCAGGCCGGAACCCTTGGCTTCTCCGATGATGTCTATTTTGCTGGTGAGGAAACCAGTATTAAAAGACATCCTCACGGCGGGACGATATGGGTCCTGGACGTCAAAAACAGGATATTGCATGCTGCACCTGATTTGGGCAGAGGGGCCTGGGAGAACGTTACACCAATAGAAACCGGAAACAAGAATACCATCGCCCTGCTAATGGGTAACGACACAGCCCCTGCTCCGCTTTACCTCTATATAGGTAGAAAATCTTCGGAATCAGAAAAGAACAGAAATTTCCTGTCGAACAACGGCCTGAGCGGAGGGCAGCTGTATTGCTGGAAATCGGATGCAGGCTATATCAGCCCGGAAACGTTCAATAAAACGGGAAACACTTCAACGGGACATTTCATCCCACTCAACAACCGCATACCTCAGCAGGCAGGCAAAGAGGGCTATGACCGGCAGGGTTACCTGGATAGCAATACATTAAGGCAATCCGCCTTTAGCAAGGACTGTTTCCAGTTTTCACGCCTTGAAGATCTACACAATGACCCAGCCAGGCCCGGCCGCGCAGTCTTTGCTGATACAGGGCAGGGTCTCATCCACCCAGCCAATGACTGGGGCAGTATTCATATCATTAATATTAACTTTGATGAACAGGCAGACACTGAACCCGGCCGGCTCAAAGCAGTCATCCGCATTGTCTATGATTCAGATGATATCAATAACCGGGATGAAGGTATCCGTAGCCCTGATAACCTGATATGGGCAGATAATGGAATGATCTATGTGCAGGAAGACAGGGCAACCAGACTTAACGATTTTGGCGCAAATGGTATCGAATCCTCTATATGGCAGTTAGACCCAAAAAGCTCCATAGCTACACGAATTGCTGAAATCAATCGTAAAATTGTCCTTCCAGAAGGTGTAACTGACAAAAATTCAGGCACCATTGGAACCTGGGAAACATCCGGGATACTTGATGTCACCCGTTATTTTGACACTATACCAGGGGAAACATTATTAATCGGGGTGGTACAGGCACATAAAGTCAATGGGGGTGCAATCATTGGTGGTAAAAAGTTGTTAGTTGAATCGGGGCAGCTGATTCTTTTGACAAATAGAACTGATCAATAGGACAGATGTTATTGGATTCCCAGTTAAGATTCGCCGAACTAATTATTAATAGGTTGCAGGAGCTCCGAATTCTATAGAATGTCTTTACTTACAATCACTTAATATCTCTTTATTATACTCTACATTATATATACTAAATTTAGCGCATATCCCTTTAGTAATATACGTTTCTACCGTCTACCCCCCTTTAGTAGGATTCATTATGAGCACACACACACTTAAAATAGCGTCCTATTGATAAATCAAGCTATGTGGCAACGCAGAACAAACGCAACGGTTCGGCACAACGTATTAATAGTTGATGACGCATACTCACATCACAAGATTAAAATTCTGCCCTGGACAGGGGCTGATTTCGATTCTGAAGGAGACCGTAAATGGCTGACAAGAAACATTTTGATACACCAATGCTGGATGAGCTGGAAAATGGCCCATGGCCCAGCTTCATTAGTGGCTTCAAGCGCCTGCGTGATGACCACAAAAATGAAACGATCCGTGGGATGGCGAACAGTCTGCTGGGTCAGCTGGAACATTCATATGAAACACGCAAAGGCTACTGGAAAGGTGGCACTGTCAGTGTATATGGATATGGCGGTGGCATTATTCCGCGCTTCTCGGAAGTTGGCGACCAGTTTGTTGAATCTAAAGAGTTTCATACCCTTCGCGTACAGCCACCTGCAGGCAATTATTATACTACAGATATGCTTCGCCAGCTGAGTGAGAGCTGGGAAAAGTACGGCTCAGGCCTGGTAACTTTCCACGGTCAGACAGGAAACATTATGTTTATCGGTACAACGACCGAGAACATTCAGCATTTTTTCGATGAAATCAACGAGTACGGCTGGGATCTTGGCGGGGCCGGTCCTTGTGTACGTACAGCTATGTCCTGTGTTGGAATGGCACGTTGTGAACAGTCCTGTTGTAATGAACACGCAATTCATCGTCATTTGGTAAATAACTTTACCGATGACGTGCATCGTCCTGCCCTGCCTTACAAGTTCAAGTTTAAAGTTTCTGGTTGCCCTAACGACTGCCAGAATTCCATTGAGCGTTCTGACATGGCGATCATTGGCACCTGGCGCGATGACATAAAGGTTGATCAGGAAGAAGTTAAAGCATTTATTGCCAAAAAAGGCCGTCAGTACGTTATTGATAACGTCACTACTCGCTGCCCTAGCGACTGCATGACACTGAATGATGACGACACACTGACCATCGACAACGGCAACTGCGTACGCTGCATGCATTGCCTGAACGTCATGAACAAGGCGCTGACGCCAGGTGATGACCGTGGTGTAACCATTCTTATCGGCGGCAAACGCACTCTGAAAATCGGCGACCTGATGGGCACAGTGCTTGTACCGTTCATGAAACTGGACACCATGGAAGACTACCAAAAAATTATTGAGCTGGCTGAAGAAATTATTGATTACTGGGCTGAAAACGGCCTCGAGCACGAGCGCTGTGGTGAAATGATTGAGCGCATCGGCCTGGCTAACTTCCTTGAAGGTATCGATATAGAGGTAGATCCGAACATGATCGCCATGCCTCGCCAAAGTTCTTATATTCGTATGGACGGATGGAACGAGGAAGCAATCAAATGGTTTGAGCGTAAGGCAGAAGAAGCCAGCGCCTGATCAATTTTACATTAATACCGGCATCATTAAAACACCAGTCATTGTTTTCAACCATGACTGGTAAACAAGATTACAGAACTACAGGAGAGAGACATGGCACTAGATATGCGTAGTCCGATTGAATCAGGTTGTCCAGACGGCTTCCAGTACATGCATCCTACAATGCGTAGAAACTACGGCTTGTGGAAATATCATGAGCATCCACGACCAGGTGTGCTCGTACATTACGCACATAGTGGTGACGAGATATGGACCGTTAAATGTGCTACTCAGCGTATCCTTGACTCATTTACACTACGCACACTGTGCGACATCGGCGACAAGTTTGCAGACGGTTATATCCATTTCACAATTCGCTCAAATGTCGAATATGTAGTGGATACTGAAGAGAAGGTTCAACCTCTTATCGACGCAATCGAAGCCGCCGGCTTTATCGTTGGTGGTACTGCTAACTCTATCGCAACTCTTTCTCATACCCAGGGCTGGTTGCATTGCGACATTCCTGCCACAGACGCATCCGGCGTTGTTAAATCAATCATGGATGAACTGATTGATGAGTTCAAAGAATGCAATATGCCTAACCGTGTGCATATGAGCACTTCCTGCTGTCAGATTAACTGCGGTGGCTCGAGTGATATCGCTATCAACATTCAACACACTAAACCGCCTCGTATCGATCATACTCAGGTTGGTAACGTCTGCGAACGCCCATCTGTTGTTGCGCGTTGTCCTGTTGCTGCGATTCGTCCGGCTATGGTTGACGGGAAACCATCACTGGAAGTTGATGAAAAGAAATGTATCTGCTGTGGGGCCTGTTTCCCTCCCTGTCCTCCAATGCAGATCAATGATGCAGAACATTCAAAACTGGCTATATGGGTCGGTGGTAACCACTCAAATGCCCGTAGCAAGCCTACCTTCCAGCGCCTGGTTGCGGCCGGTGTGCCAAACAACCCGCCACGCTGGCCTGAAGTGACGGCTATCGTTAAGAAAATTCTTAATACCTATAAAGCAGATGCCAAAGACTGGGAACGCATGAATGACTGGATTGAACGTATCGGCTGGCCTCAGTTCTTTGAAAAGACCGGGTTACCGTTCACCAAGTACCACATTGATAACTGGCGTGGTGCCCGTAACAGTCTGAATGCTTCAACTCATATCCGCTTCTAATCTGTTATTCAGGATCTTATATTATGAAACTTGCTATACAAATAAATGAGGGGCCTTATCAGCATCAGGCCTCTGATTCAGCGTATCAGTTTACCAGAGCTGCTTTGGCAAAGGGTCATGAAATATTCCGTGTTTTCCTGTATAACGATGGCGTCAATAACGCGACGCGCCTGGCAGTGCCTCCGCAGGATGACAGAAACATCACCCAGCAGTGGACTAAGCTTCAGAAAGAACACGGACTCGACCTGGTTGTCTGTATCGCAGCTGCTCAGCGTCGTGGCCTGCTCGATGAAGACGAGGCCAGGCGTCAGGGTAAAGATGCTAACAATATAGCAGAAGGTTTCCGTATCTCAGGGCTTGGGCAGCTGATCGAGGCTGGTATCGAAGCGGACCGTCTGGTCGTATTCGGCGACTGAAAAGGGAGAATTCGAAATGGCTAAAAAATTCCTGTTCGTGAACCGTAAAGCACCTTACGGCACTATTTACGCCCTGGAATCACTTGAAGTTGTCCTTATCAGTGCTGCATTCGAACAGGAAGTTTCACTGGTCTTTATGGATGACGGTGTATATGAGCTAACCAGAGGCCAGAAAACAGACGGTATCGGTATGAAAAATTTCTCACCGACCTATTCTGCTCTGGGTGACTATGAAATCAAGAATATTTACATAGAGAAAGAGTCTCTAGAAGCTCGTGGATTGACACTTAATGACTTACAACACCTGGTCTGGGAAGATGAAGATGATGACTGGGCTGAAAAGGACTCAATTCATCTGATTTCCAGCAAAGAACTTGCTGCCGTCATGGATAATCAGGAAGTCGTCATCACATTCTAACGGAGATTATTATGTCTACACTTCATACCATAAATAAATCACCGTTTGACCGTAACAGTTTAGGCAGTTGTCTGAGAGTCATCAGCGACAGCGACGCCATTCTGTTGATTGAAGACGGTATCTATGCAGCAACATCAGGCACCATCTTTTCCGATGTTGTTAAAGCTGCCGTACAATCGCATTCCGTTTATGTGCTCGGCCCTGATCTCAGTGCTCGTGGCATGAAAGAAGACGGTATCGTAGAAGGAGTCAACGTTGTTGATTATGAAGGTTTTGTTGATCTCGTCACCGAGTATGACAAAACAAACAGCTGGCTTTGAACTGGGAATCTCTGATGTGTCTGGACGAGTTCATGAATTGTTTAGAGATTCCCTTGTACTAATTATTAATTCATTATTCAGGAGGCTAACATGCCTATAGAAGTAAACGGAGTATCCCACGAAACAGATGAAGAAGGTTACCTGATAAACTTGGGTGACTGGAGCAGAGAACTCGGTGAAGCGCTGGCTGCAGCTGATGATTGTGAACTCACCGATGCCCACTGGGAAGTTATCAAATTCCTGCGTGAGTATTATGAAGAATACCAGATCGCACCTGCAGTGCGAGTGCTGACCAAAGCAATCGGCAAACGGCTTGGTAAGGACAAAGGGAACAGCAAATATCTTTACGAACTGTTCCCTTACGGCCCGGCAAAGCAGGCTTGTAAATATGCAGGCCTGCCTAAGCCTACAGGCTGCGTCTAATAAGAACCTGATCAGTGGGAGGGGGACACCAGTCCCCTTCTCATTTCATTGAATTATTTATTTTGACCTTTTTACTGGGGGCTTCAGAGACATGTCATTCCTGACAATACTCTTCGCAACATTATTTTATTTTGCAACCGCCGTATTACTTTTTGGCGTTGGTTATAAAATCTGGCAATATGCGATTACACCCGCACCACTAAAGATCCCGGTAATGCCCGCGCCGATTACAAAATTAGGTGTAGTTCTACGCATGACCGAGGAAATAGTCCTCTTTAAAAGCCTGTTCAAATCTAATAAATGGATCTGGATTTTTGGATGGATGTTTCATCTTGCACTGTTACTGGTGCTTCTGCGACATCTACGTTATTTCCAGGAGCCCGTCTGGTGGTGGGTAAACCTGATTCAGCCATTTGGTAAGTATGCTGGCTTTGCCATGGTTATCGGCTTACTTGGCCTGATTACACGCCGTATAGTTGTCGCGCGTGTACGGTATATCACTGCACCTTCCGATCATTTGATGTTAATACTGATAATTTCCATTGCCCTGACCGGTCTGGCAATGAGATACATTTTACGTACTGACATAGTTTCTGTAAAAGCATTTATGCTTGGTCTTTTGTATCTGGATGTGCAGCCTATTCCGACTGACTGGCTGTTTCTTACCCATATAACACTGGTTATCTCATTGCTACTGGTATTTCCGTTCAGCAAGTTGCTGCACGTACCCGGCGTTTTCTTCAGTCCTACCCGTAACCAGGTGGATGACGCACGTGAAAAAAGACACATAGCAAACTGGGCGGTCAAGCTAGACGCTACCAGAAAGAGTTAGGTATATAGGCTGTTACTAACTGATATTTAATGAATAAAGGACTTACCAGTGGCCAACTTTGAAACCCCTGAATTAAAAGACTATATAGAGGTCCCATTACCCCAGATTGGTGTAATGGAAGGCAACGGTCCATTCAGGGCCAAACCTGAACATCAGGAAGCCCTCGGCTTCCCGGGTGAACTCATTGATGACTGGGAAAATGTTGCCGTCAATAAACTTGGTGACCTGGTAAACAGATATCGCGGCCTCCGTGTCTTTCTTGACTCCTGCGTGAAATGCGGTGCCTGTACAGATAAATGTCATTATTATCTTGGTACCACAGATGCTAAAAATATGCCTGTTGCGCGCCAGGATCTATTGCGTAGTGTCTACCGCTACTACCACACGCCGGCGGGTAAATTTCTTAAAAAGTTCGGCATGGAAAAACTTATTGGTGCACGCAAACTAACGGAAGATGTCATCAACGAGTGGTACAACTATTTTCTTCAGTGCTCACAGTGTCGCCGCTGTTCTGTATTCTGCCCTTACGGCATTGATACGGCGGAAATCTCTATGGCCGCACGCGAAGTCCTGGATCACATTGGTATAGGTCAGAAATACTGTAATGAAATTATCGGCAAAGTCTACAAGATTGGTAATAATCTTGGCCTGCCTGAACCCGCTCTGGCAAATACCCTTGAAGGTCTCGAAGAAGAAATAGAAGAGGATATTGGTGTTGCAGTCAAATTGCCGCTTGACCAGAAAGGTAAAGATATTCTGCTGGTCACCCCTTCTGCTGATTTTTTTGCTGAACCCCATGTCGATGGCCTGATTGGCTACGCCAAGGTATTTCACCAGGCAGGATTGAGCTGGACACTCAGCTCTCATGCCTCTGAAGCCGGCAACTTCGGCATGTTCATCGGCAGCTACGAAAACATGCAGCGTGTCTCCATGCGTATACGCGAAGCAGCCATTGATCTGGGTGTAAAACGTATTGTATTTGGCGAATGCGGTCATGCCTGGCGCATAGCTTACAGTTTCCTGAATACCCTGGTTGGACCCTTTGACTTTCTTGATCCCAATTATCCTGTTCCACAACACATTCTGGAAGTCACCCATGATCTCATCCAGCGTGGCAAGCTGAACATTGATGCCTCACAGAACGATCATATGACCCTGACATTCCATGACTCCTGTAACGTCGCACGTGCTACACGTATGGGGCCAAAACCCGGCGGTCAGATGACGATTCCACGTGAGGTCATCAAAGCGGTCTGCAACAACTATTACGATATGCCTGAGGATACGATTGGCGAAGCTACCTACTGTTGTGGTGGTGGCGGCGGTATTCTTACCGATGATCTAATAGAGATCAGAGTCAAAGGTGCGATGCCCAGAATGCAGGCACTGAAGACCGTCGTTAAAGAAAATGGTGTCACCCACATGGCCGCTATATGCGCCATCTGTAAGTCACAATTCACCAAGGTTATTCCTTATTATGGATTTACCATGGATCAGATTATCAGTGTGCATCAACTTGTAGGTGACGCACTGGTGTTTGAATCAGAAATTTCTGAAGCATCTGATGAATCTGACGAAACTGAAAACGAGCAAGAATAACTATTCGATTTTAACTGAAGCAAGTTGAGACACGAGGATTAAAAAAATGGCAACTTCAAGCGAAGAAATGCAAAAAGACAAAACTTTCCGCCGTTATGAAGACGGTGATTACGTCGAGGATAATATGCATGAAAAAATCTTCCAGGCCAGCTGGTCGTACAGGTGTCCGACATATATCCAGCGCACGCCGCCATGCCAGGGTAGCTGTCCTGCGGGTGAAGATATTCGTGGCTGGCTTGATATTGTCCGAGGCATAGAGAAGCCCGCCGATGACATGGCTATGCAGGAATATGCATTCAGACGATTGACAGATGCCAATCCTTTCCCTTCCATGATGGGACGTGTCTGCCCCGCTCCCTGCGAGGAAGCCTGTAACCGTAATCACCTTGATGATTTCGTCGGCATTAATTCGGTTGAACAATATATTGGCGATACGGCTATTGAAAATGACTTTAGCTACGAAGCCGGTACAAGCACAGGTAAAAAAGTTGCGGTCATTGGCGGCGGGCCTGCTGGCATGTCAGCCGCTTACCAGCTCCGACGCATGGGTCATGCTGTGACAGTATTTGAAGAAAGAGCAGAACTGGGCGGTATGATGCGTTATGGCATCCCGGGCTATCGTATTCCACGCGAAAAACTGGCCGCTGAAATCGACCGCATTACCGATATGGGTGTTGAAGTGAAAACCAGCACTCGCGTTGGAAAAGACATTAGTGTTGATCAACTGGAAAAGGATTTTGATGCTGTCCTGTGGGCTATGGGTTGCTGGACTGGCCGCGGATTGCCGGTAGATGGATGGGAAGCTGCATCAAACTGTGTAGATGGACTTTCATTCCTGGAGGCCTTCAACAATGGCCGCATGAAAGTCACTGGTAAAAAGCTGGTCTGTATTGGTGGTGGCGACACCTCGATTGACGTTGTATCCGTAGCTCGCCGTATCGGCTTTAATGCGGATGCCGGCTTGCCAGAAAACATCCTTAATAACAACGAGACACAGGATCAATCACTCGCTGACGCGGCATCACCCTGTGATGCAACACTGACATCGCTGTTCACCAGGGACAAGATGATGGCAGCAGAACACGAAATCGCTGATGCAATTGAAGAAGGTGTCACCATTTTTGATGGTGTTATGCCGCTCGAAGTTATCCTCGGTGATGATGGCAGGGCAACTGGTCTGAAAGTTTGCGACTGTACTATGGATGGCATGACACCTGTACCAACAGAAGGCACAGAGCGGGTCATTGAAGCAGACATCATTGTCGCTGCGATTGGTCAGGGTGGTGATATGGCAGGTGTTGAAGACTTTGCCAATGAACGTAATCTTATCAATGCTGACAAGAACTATCAGGTAGTAGATAAACCAGGACATTTTGTCGCCGGTGATATTGTACGCCCTCACCTGCTGACGACGGCTATAGGTCAGGCATCAGTGGCTGCTGAAAGCATCAACTCATATGTGATGGCTGAAAAAATGGCACGGCGTCCAAAGGTTGACAAGCATCATTTCAGCCTGTCAGCCAAGCTTGTTGAAGCAGGTCTGGAACCTGATAACTACGACAGGAAATCCTCTACAGGCACATCCGAAGAGAATTACGCCGTACACAACTTCGATGATCGCTCCAAACACGAAATCATTGGTTATGATGAGCTGTTCCTGGGGCATTTTAAGCATGAAGATCGGAATCTACGTGCTGAAGATGTCCCAAACTCAGATCAGGTACTGGGTCACTTCCATGAAAGGATGACAGGCCTGGCAGAAGAAACCGCAATCGCTGAATCTGAACGTTGCATGAGCTGTGGTATATGTTTCGAGTGTGACAACTGTGTCATCTTCTGCCCACAGGATGCTGTTTATCGCGTCAAGAAAGACCAGTCTACAATGGGCCGTTATGTAGCCACCGACTACAGCAAATGTATCGGCTGCCAAATCTGCGCTGACGTATGCCCAACGGGTTACATTGACATGGGACTGGGTGGATAACGAGGGTTCAAAATGAACATTTTGCGTTTACTTAAAGCACTTTTGATAACAGTTTTCTTACTGTCTGCTGCGGCAGCCAGTGCAGAAGTCCCACTACCTGACGTACAAACAGGTGAAGGTAGCTGCGTCGAGCCAACTGATATCATGCGTAAGGATCACATGAAATTTCTTTACCATCAACGTGATGAAACCATGTATCAAGGAATACGTACTAAAAAATATAGCCTGAAAGGGTGTGTCAGCTGCCATGCTATTAAAGACAAGCAGGGTGACTATATCCATGCAGATAATCCTAAATATTTTTGCACCACCTGCCATGAATATGCAGCAGTCAAAATAGACTGCTTCGAGTGCCATGCAGATACGCCCAGATCAACAGATAAGCTTGAATATAAGGACTATGGATTAGGGCACAAAAAATGAGTAATAAGGAATTGGTAAACCAGAAACGCAGAGCCATACTTGGTGGAGCAGCCGTGGCCGTTACAGGCATAACAATTGCGCCGGGTGTTTTCCTTACTGAGACAGCGCAGGCAAGACCTCTCGACGAGCCAGTAAGCAGCAAAAATCGCTGGGGGATACTGGTTAATACCAACAACTGTAATGACTGTAACGTCTGTGTAATAGCCTGCCAGGAAGAAAACGGCTGGGGCATCGGTTCAACAGATGAACAAAAATCCCGTCCAGATCAAAAAGCACAATGGATACGCACAGTCAAAGTAACAAACAAAAAAACCGGCTATGCGACAACATTGCCGATGTTTTGTCAGCACTGCAAAAACCCGCCTTGCGTTGATGTATGCCCTACCGGCGCATCGTTCAAACGCGCCGACGGCATTGTACTGGTCGATAAACATATCTGTATTGGCTGTCGTTATTGCATGATGGCCTGCCCTTACAAGGCACGCTCATTTATCCATGAAAAATTAACTGATCAGCGCAGCTATGCACCACGTGGTAAAGGCACAGTAGAAAGCTGCACCCTGTGTGTCCAACGTGTTGATAATGGTGAAGACCCTGCATGCGTAGAAGCCTGTAGCAGTTCTTTGATATTTGGTGATTTGAATGATCCTGACAGTAAAATATCAAAGGAACTTGCACGTAATGGTGGGACTCAGATCAGAGCAGACCTCAGACTAGATCCAGGCGTAATATATCAGGGCTTAAATATTTAAATTGAAGGCTTAACCAACAATGAAAAAAGTATACTTTTCTGAAATAAACGGCAACAGCCTCGGATATCTGGCCCTCGTTGCCGGGCTCGGCCTGCTTGTACTGTTCGGCCTTGCTGCCACCTGGTATATGGAATATAACGGCCACTGGGTGACTGGTATGAACGATCAGGTGGTCTGGGGGATCCCCCACGTGTTTGCCGTATTTCTTATTGTGGCCGCATCCGGCGCACTGAATGTCGCATCAATTTCATCGGTATTCGCAAAAACTGCCTATAAACCACTGGCACGCCTTTCCGGCTTACTTGCACTCGCACTGCTGGCGGGTGGCTTAATGGTTCTGGTACTTGATCTTGGCCGTCCCGACCGTCTCATCATAGCGATGACTAAATATAATTTTAAGTCAATCTTTGCCTGGAACATCTATCTATACACTGGCTTTTTCGCAGTCGTCATCGTTTACCTGTGGATGATGATGGAACGAAAAATGAACGGCTATACCCAGGCCGCAGGTATTGCAGCTTTCATCTGGCGTCTGACACTAACAACGGGTACTGGCTCAATCTTTGGTTTTATCGTTGCTCGCCAGTTTTATGATTCCGCCATTTATGCACCAATGTTTATCATCATGTCCTTCTCATTTGGGCTGGCAATATTCATCCTGATGATAATGGCCATATATGGTGGAACCGGTCGACCACTGGGTGATGCGATCCTGTTCCGCCTGAAGAATTTGCTGGGTGTCTTCGTTGCAGCAGTATTATTCATGGTGATTATCCTTTTCCTTACTAAACTTTATGCTACTGAACATCATGAAGTTGTCGCATTTATCCTGAATGGTGACAATATTTACACAAAACTTTTCTGGGTAGTCCAGGTGATTCTGGGAAGCCTCATACCCATTGCAATTTTCTATAATCCGGTTACGGGTAATTCACGCGCATGGATTGCAATCGGCTCAATCCTGGTTATTCTGGGTGGCTTTGCGCAGATTTTTGTTATTATCGTCGGTGGACAGGCCTTCCCTCTAGTGTTATTCCCAGGCATGGAAGTCAGCAGCAGCTTTTATGATGGTGTAGTAGGAACGTATATCCCTACGCTGGCAGAGTTCCTGCTTGGCATAGGTGGCGTCGCTGTTGCTCTGATTATCGTTACACTTGCTCTGAAAGTCCTGCGGTTCGCACCAAATAGCCTTGCCGATGAGGATGTAGATCCGAATTACGTAATGGAAAAATAATATTAGTGTAACTCCATAGAGTCCCGTCATTGCACCCTTCGGGCATTTCCTGCGGTCACGAGCACAGAAGCGCGGCAATCTCATACCGTATATCCAAACACTTATGAGATTGCTTCATCACTACGTTCCATATACCCAATGACAAAATAGACCTTTGCGCCTTAGCGGTTCATAAGCAAATACTGTTATACTGCTTGTACTATGGCCAACCCGCGCATATTCATTTCTGCAGCTCATAAATCGTCGGGTAAGACGACTATTAGTATTGGCCTTTGTGCTGCGCTCAAAGGCCTTGGCAATAATGTCAGTCCTTTTAAAAAAGGCCCGGATTATATAGATCCTATCTGGCTTTCCTATGCTGCCGGCAAACCCTGTTATAATCTCGATTTTTACACCTCAGATTCTGAAGAGATTCTTGATACCCTGGTCAGTCATAGTCAAGAATCCGATATCTCAATTATAGAGGGTAATAAGGGCCTCTACGATGGCCTGGATCTCGATGGCAGCAACAGCAATGCAGCGCTGGCGGTATTAACTAAAACACCTGTTATCCTGGTTATCGACTCCAGGGGAATGACGCGTGGTATTGCCCCTCTGATACTGGGTTATCAGGCCTTTGATCCTGATATACAAATTGCCGGCGTGATATTAAACAATGTCGGTGGCTCCCGCCATGAAGGAAAACTACAGAGGGTCATTGAGCATTATACGGATGTCCCGGTTGTCGGTGCAGTACATAAAAACGAACAGCTGCACCTGCCTGAACGCCATCTTGGACTGAAACCCGGGAATGAATATGGTGAAGTTGAGGAGAAAATCAGGAATATCGGACAAATAATCGCCAGTCAGGTTGACCTGGAAAGGATTCAGACAATCGCAACTGGCGCCGCAGAACTTTCTGTTCAGAACAGAAAAGCGGCCACTAACAGCCAAATCAACAATATCCGCATTGCAATCGCCCGCGACAGCGCTTTCAACTTTTACTATCAAAATGATCTCGATGCGTTTAAAGAATGTGGTGCTGAACTCGTCGAATTTGATGCCATAAACGATCATAAACTACCTGAGGACATAGACGGTCTGTTCATCGGTGGTGGCTTCCCCGAAACACAAATGGATAAACTGGCACAAAATATTCAGTTGAAACAGGAAATACATAGCAAAATTGAGAATAGGCTGCCCGTCTATGCCGAGTGCGGCGGTCTGATGTATTTAAGCAGAAGCATAGAATGGCGGGGTAAAAAGGCAAATATGATCGGTATCATCCCTACCGACACCATTATGCATGACAAACCACAGGGGCGTGGATACGTGATGATGGAAAAAACAACTTCATTTCCGTGGCCTCAGGAAGAGTCTGATAACAAGATAAGCAAGGTAATTAAGGCCCATGAGTTCCATTATTCTTCACTGGAAAACCCGGGTAAAACAGGTGAATACGCACTTCAGGTATTGCGCGGCACCGGAATTGATGGAAAATATGACGGAATAGTGTATAAAAACATGTTTGCCTGTTTTACACACCAGAGAAATACACGCAGCAACCCCTGGGTTAGGCATTTTACTAATTTTATTAAAAGTAAATCATCAAGGCACACCTAATATAGATACCTGTCCTCGAACCTACAATATTGAGAGCAAACTACTATGCTACTAGAAGTAACAACTAAGGCAGCCCAGCAAATTCGCTACCAGGCGAAACAAAACCGCATGGAAGGCATGCCTTTGCGCATTGCAGCAAAGCGCAACTCTGACGGCACCCTGCACTATGGCATGGGCTTTGATGATACCGGCAGGGATGACGATACTACATTTCAAACAGCTGGAATTGATGTCGTTATATCACCCATGAGCCTGGATTTACTCAGTAATACCGTACTCGATTACGTACAATTAGATGATGGAAAGTATGAATTCATTTATCTAAATCCCAATGATCCCAATTATAAGCCTCCAGAAGATGAGAAGTAGTTTGAATAAAACAGAAACAAATATTTTGATCTTCCCGCATACTCTGCAAACTCCACGAGAGATAACCGTCTATTAGAGTCTAAGCTTTTCTCACAGGGACCGCAGGGAAACAATAAACTCTACAAAATGTTTATGAGACAAACCTGATTTTGGATAATACCTATCTAAATAGATTAGACGCAGAGAAAACGGCGGGAAAAGGTTCATCCGTCAGTAGACGACGTTTGCGCGCCCGGCTCGGGCACATTATGTGCAATCGTCTGATAATCTCATTACTAATAATAATTATTATATTTCTGCTCCTGACTCTTAATAGTCTACTTTCGCTAATGGATGCAGGTAAATCATCCTCTTACATCGTGTTTGCCCTGTCCATCACAGGACTTAGCTGGACTATCTACCTGCTTACACGTGCATCCAGAAATCTGGTCATCCCTTTGAGAAATCTTCGCAACTGGACGTACCGTATGCGTAAAGGCGAACTTGGTACACACGTCGCACGTCCTGCCCATGGCCAGTTGCGCCAGCTTTTCCTGGATATAAATAAGCTTAGTGATACATTCTCAGAAATATCACGCAACATGGAAGAAAAGGTTCAGGAACAAACCCGTTATATCGCAAAAAAGAATGTGACCCTGCAAATTCTTTATGATGTTGCGTCAAGCGTTAACACTACACAGGACATTCAGGATCTACTTGGCCGTTCTCTGAATGCGGTAAAAGGGATTTTTGATGCACGAGCAGCCAATATTCGACTGCTAGATAATGATAACAATTTCCGCCTGCTTACCACCAGCGGTTTCCGCGACCAGGACAATGACTACGCTTTATTAAAAACGGCAGAGCTGGAATTATGCGAGATGACATTTGAATCCCGTGAAATTCATGTAGAGAACAATCTAATTGATGTACGGCACCTCACTGGCCCCACTTTTGCCGGCATAGGCACTCTGGGTTTAATATCCGTACCCCTTACCTACCATGACAAAGTTCTGGGAATATTTAATCTGTTTACTGATGCAAACACCAACCGTGTAGAACAGGAACTGCGTGAGTTACTAATGAATATTGGCCAGCATCTTGCTATGGCTATACAGAAAACACGTCTGGATGAAGAATCCCGCCGGGTAGGTATCATCGATGAACGTAACAGACTCGCTCATGAACTGCATGATTCACTGGCACAAAGCCTTGCCAGCCTGCGTTTTCAGGTTCGCGTGCTGGATGACACCTTACAATCCGGCATCGATAAAAATGTCTGGGCAGAAATGGAAAGGATAGAAAACAGCCTTGATGAAGCCTATAGCGAATTACGTGATCTGATTGCCCATTGCCGCATACAAAATGCCAGTCAGGATCTTAGCCAGAACATCAAAACACTGATAAACCGCTACAGGAATGAAACCGAAATCCACTTCCTGCTACAAATCGAATGGGGTATCCTTGTATTACCCTCGGATACTGAAATGCAGGTTTTGCGCATCATTCAGGAATCGTTGCGTAATATCTATAAACACAGTGATGCCAACACTGTGCGTGTTCTACTAAGCAAATCGGGAAAGACAAACTATCAGGTACTGATCGAAGATGATGGCGTCGGTTTTGCCAGACTACAGACGAATGGCGGCGCCGGTGAACACATTGGTCTAAAAATAATGCAGGAAAGAGCGCGCCGCTTTGGTGGTGAGCTGGATATCGAGAGTGAACCTGGAGAAGGGACACGTGTAATACTCAGTTTCAGCTATACTGAGCCTAAGTCGTCACATCCACAATATAAGAAATGGAATTTTTAAACATGGCAGCATATGGCAGATATTTATAATGCGTATCCTTTTAATTGATGACCACACCCTGTTCCGTGTTGGATTACAGGGGCTATTGGAAAACCGAAATATAGAAGTTGTTGCCTCTATTGGTGATGGAAATGAAGGTATCCGTGTTGCCATGGAAATTCTACCGGACATCATCCTGCTAGACATGCGCATGCCGGAACCAGATGGTTTGGCTGTTTTGCATAAACTGCGTGAAAACGGTCTTGAAATGCCAATTGTAATCCTCACCACAAGCAGTGATGAGAATGATCTGGTTGCATCACTTAGAAACGGTGCCAGCGGCTATCTTCTTAAAGACATGGAACCTGATGCACTTGTACAATCATTACGTGAAGTGCAATCAGGTAAGACCGTTGTAGCACCGGAACTTGCCGGCTCTTTGGCGCGCGTCGTACAGGGAGCTGAACCGGAAAATATCCAGGATCCAGAACATGACCCTTTTAGTGAACTGACCCCGCGAGAAACGGAAATATTAACCTTCCTCGCCAACGGTCAGAGCAATAAATCCATTGCAAGAGACCTGGGGATTTCAGACGGGACTGTCAAATTACATGTGAAAGCAATTCTACGCAAACTGGGAGTTCATTCAAGAGTAGAAGCAGCGGTTATAGCTGTAGAACAGGGGCTTAGAGAATCGTATAAGCAACGAAATAGTTAGAGGGGAAATGAGAGAATATATAAATTATTCAGAACATGTGCTGATGTAATTCGGATTTTGTCCAGAATAAAATATCCCGCCAGAAATATCTGGCGGGATCAAATTACGCGGTTACCGTGGGATCTTCAAATTCGAAACAAATATATTCTTACGTAATACAGGCAAAGGGGATTATACTTCAGTGATTAGAATACATATTGTACCTGTACGAAGAGTTCATCCTCATTTTTACCAGCGATACCTTTTTTGTCCTCATTGATACGATAGGTAATCTGGGTTTTGATTTTTTGTTTTTTAATAAACCAGTTTAGACCATATTCAGATCGCGTCCATTCTGTTTCATAGTTATCAGCATCTTGTAATTGATAACCGAGTACCAGTTCAAGTTTTTTAGGCATTACCATATACCCACCTTTAATGGCCCAGTTTTTCAGATCTGTTGCACTGTTACTATATAGCCCGCCTGTAATTCCTGACTCCACAAGCTTAGATTTGAATAAATTGTATTCAGCATCAACAGATAATCCAGCCACTCGAAGAGCACTGCTAATTTCAAAGCCCCGAACTGAATCAACATCTTTTTTAGAACGGGTAGGGTCAAGATTATCATTATCATTTGCCCATGAAAACGCAGCAGCACCAACGGTTAATTTTAAGTTGGGATTAAATGCCCCTTGAGAAAACTTTAGATGGCCAAAAGGGTGGAAATCTACACGGCCTCCATACATCCAGCCATCACTAAAGTCTTTGCCTTTATCAAACTGGATTGGAGTATCAAAATCCAGTTTTGAATTATCCGGATCTATCGAAGCATTCGCTACAGAAAATCCCCAGGTTATTTTTTTATCGTTATTATGACCTGCTAGATGAATGCCTACATTACGACTTGGTGTGCCGTAATTATGATCACCAACAAATGTACGTTCAACAGTTTGTTGTTTCTTTGAAGACGTTAAAGCTTCCCGGGAAAATGGAAACTTTGCATTGCCAATGGTAACTTTCATATTCTTGATACCTTTATATTGCATATATGCATCTTTAACAGCAATATCACTTTTTCCCATATCCCATTGAAATTTACCTTTCCAGTCTTTAAACAAACTTCCAGCAATATAAGGGCGCAAGCGTCTAAAAAATAATTTATCCTTTGACTCACCTTTGTCGGGCTTTTCAGAATGGTATTGCAACTGAATACGACCCCCTATTTCAACAAATTTATCACCTTCTTGATAAACTTTTATACCTGCCTGTGCAGCGGGCACCATTGACAGGATGGAGGCTATCAGGGCAAAGGAAAATAGAGCAACAGTAAAATTTTTATTCATTAGTTTATTCCGTTCATAGTTAAAATTTGTCGTTGTATTTTAGGGATTATTTGTTTCAGAAATATGACGGATATATTTCAGTTTCATTACAATAGGCAGTAACATGGGCTTTTCAAAATAAAAAATACTACAGTAATAAATTGTGAATTTAACCTGGGAGTTCATTCCAGGGTGGAAGTGGCGACAGCCACTACAGACCAGGGGTTGAGGGAGTCGTACAAACAACGGAATAGCTGAGTGAAAAGGTTATTAAAGGGGAAAGGCTAAAAATCAAAACTGGATAACAAAAAATCTTTCACCACAGGGCCACTTCTGAAATTGTCGCCACATTTAAATATACGGAGCGGATGTCCCACCCAGCCTTATTTCTACAGTCACTGATGCAGTCATCGAACAAGTCATTGAATGGCAATCATGCCCCCTTGATTCAGTTTACCCCATCGTTTATCTAGGGAACCTCTGATTAATTCTGGACGAAGTAGGTTGCGATCTAAAATATTCAGGTTTGAGGCGCAAATCACACGTAATAGCTAGCTATTGCGAAGGTTTGCAACGAAAAAACTGGATATTTTAGGCGTAAGATACGAGTTCATGAATTGATCAGAGGTTCCCTAGGCTGTATCGTACTCAAGATTCGACAGGATAAGCAGGTTATCAATAAAGCCTTTTATCTTGCCCTGGGTGTAAACCTGGAAGGCCATAAAGAACTATTGAGCATGTGTCTCTCAGAAAATGAGAGGGCTTAGTTCTGGCTCACCGTTCTAACAGAGCTTCAGAATCGAGGTGTAAAAAATATCCTGATCGCCTGTGTTGACGGGTACTTTAAAAGGCTTCCCGAATGCCATTACCACCGTTTTCACTGAGGCTCAGATCCAGCTGTGTATCGTGCACATGGGGATACATGGGGCGGGTTATAATACAATTCGATGAAGTTTGTGCCCTGGAAAGGCTACAGGGCCGTCGCCGCTGATTTAAAGAGATATACCGATCAGCCACTGAAGAGGAAGCACTGCTCGTTCTCGACAGTTTGCTGACCACTGGGATGATAAGTACCCACTGGTCAGTAAATCCTGGGTAACCATTGGGAGAATCTCAGCGCCTTGTTCAATTACCCTCTGGACACCAGAAAGGCGATCTATACGACCAACGCCATCGAGTCGCTGAACAGTGTCATTCGCAAGGCAACGAAAAAGAGGGGGCTGTTTCCAACGGATGACTCTGCAAAAAAGTCATTTATTTAGCGATTCAGCAAGCCTCCAAAAAATGGGCGATACCCATTCGAAATTGGAAGGCTGCACTGAACAGGTTTATGATTGAGTTCGAAGATCGGTTAACCGATTACATTTAAACCTGGCAATTACGCAAAATTAATTACAGACCCCTTTAAGTGTCAAATCATACGACTTATACGATTCTTTTTTGCATGACCTGCAATCCTTTTTCAGATTTTTATGGCCTAATGTATGCGTACCCCTGTTCCTGCAATTCTATAATACGAGCAACACCAGCCGGTACAATTTGGACACCTTCAAGAATAACGGGAAGTTTTCCTGTTTTCCTCTTTACTTTCTCCATTGTATTCCTACATGCACTAAAGGTTATGTCTTGCAATGCCAGACTTTTCACTCTATCAGCCTGCTTGCTTTTCGTTGTCAACAGCCCAAGACCAGGGCCATAGGCAACAATCTCAATATCAATGTTATCCATACCATAGAGCTTCTGTAAATTTACGGCATTATTCAATGCTATTTTTTGAGTCCTTGGATTATCAGTGCTAACCTGGATTACTACCTTATGGTGTTTTTGTTCTACTGGTTGAGTTTTCTCTGCAGCATATACATTTCCAAAAAGAAATACTGACATTAATATAATTAGACTTATATCTTTTACAATTTTACTCATTATTACATCCTCCAATAATCACCTCGGTATGAAAAATTAGTCAGATTTCGCAAGAGGTGAATTTACGAAACGTTATGCTTATGGGTACCTCTATTAATTATGGATAGATCAGATTGCATGAAAAATTGTTTATATCAAGGCAAGGATCGCACGTAATAGCTAGCTATTGCGAAGATTCTTAACGCAGAGATAGACGATTTTGCATGTGAGATGAATATTCATTAATTAATAGAGGTACCCTTAATGTGTTATCTCCACGAATTTAGCTACAAACCAGCTCAAAAACAAAGAGATAGTCGCATACCGTGCATTTTGATCTAATAAAAGTTACCACACCGAGCTAAATCTAAAGGAATTCTCGGTGCGTACATTATAAAGTATCAAAGTATTACATAAAATCTTGTTAAAATCAGTGCCACTGATACATAAAATTTGATGCAACGGAAAAATTCAGGTGTAATGCCGCATATCCTTACGCCGACGCCCCGGCTGCTGCGTAACTAGTCCTGTTACCATATGCATGCCAGCTATATCTTCTTCATCATAGACAGGGTTTAGCGGTCGAAGAATGTAGCGACCCCCATCAATGATTAATTGTCTGAAGATAAGACCATCATCGTTCCTGGCAACCACAAAGCTCTCATGGCTGACGACACCTGCCGGATCCACAACAATGATGCAACCATGTTTAAACTCGGGTTCCATGCTGTCACCATGCACTTGAAGCGCAAAGGGTTCCGCTTCGCTGCAGCTACCTTCATCAAACATGGATCTCTCCTCGGATAATCTTAAAACCGCAATTTTACCAGAAATCAGCATACAAACGAGCAACACCCTAAGAATCAAACGGAAACGTGGTAGAATTCGCCACCTGAAACACACGTAGCTCCTGACCACGATAATGCCCGAAAAACTTAGAAAGATTGCCCTCGAATACCATGAATTACCCCGACCGGGGAAACTGGCAATTCAAATTACCAAGGCCACTACCACACCGGAAGACCTTTCCCTGGCTTATACTCCAGGAGTCGCTATACCGGTGCTGGAAATCAGGAATAACCCGGAAAATGCCTATCGCTACACCAGTAAGGGTAACCTGGTAGCCGTGATCACCGATGGCACGGCTGTGCTTGGTCTTGGCAATACTGGCCCACTGGCTAGCAAACCCGTCATGGAGGGCAAGGCCGTGTTGTTTAAACGTTTTGCCGACATCGATGTGTTTGATATAGAAGTCGATGCAGAAGACCCGGATGACTTTATCGATACCGTTGCTCGCATTGCAGGTGGTTTTGGTGGTATCAATCTTGAAGATATTGCTGCACCACATTGTTTCTATATCGAACAGGAATTATCACGACGCCTGGATATACCCGTCTTTCATGATGACCAGCACGGGACAGCGATAATTATTGCAGCCGGCATACTCAACGCACTGGAACTTCAGAAAAAGACCCTGCCCGATGCAAACATCGTTTGCCTTGGCGCGGGTGCCGCCGGCGTTGCATCCATGAACCTGTTAATTGAAATGGGTGCAAAACGTGAAAAGATCCACATGGTTGACCGTCAGGGTATCATTCACGACCAGCGCGAAAACCTGACTGCTACCAAGCAGGCATTTGCCATTAAGACGGAAAAGCGAACACTCGCAGATGCCTGCGAAGGTGCCGATATCTTTATCGGCGTCTCCGGTCCGGATCTGCTAAGCAGTGACATGCTGCTGTCCATGGCGCCACGCCCTATCGTCTTCGCGCTATCTAACCCGGTACCTGAGATATTACCGGAGCTGGCCAATCAGACACGTAATGATCTGGTCATGGCCACTGGCCGCAGCGATTATCCTAATCAGGTCAATAACGTCCTCGGCTTCCCCTTCATCTTTCGTGGTACGCTGGATGTGCGTGCAGCCTGCATCAACACAGAAATGCACATTGCTGCCGCCCACGCGCTGGCAGATCTGGGTAAACAACCCGTTCTGCCAGAAATTGCAAAAATATACGGTTATGATTCACTTGAATTCGGCCCAGATAACATCATCCCCAAGCCCTTTGACCCGCGCCTGATCGATGTGGTACCGAAGGCTGTTGCGCAGGCGGCTATTGATTCGGGGGTTGCGCGGCTGGATCTTGTATATAAGAAATAAAACCAGTTGCAGGTTCAAGGTGAAGTCAAAACCTGAAATTTTCTCTGTTTAGGGTTGCGCCTCTGAGGCTGTTGTGGTTTTTAGGCTCAATCCTGGAACCTGGATCTTCTTTACCCCCCTGGAACTTCTTTTCCCCTTTTCCCCTCAAACTAATATATATTAAATACAAGAGTGCAAAAGGAGATCTGCCATGAATAAAATTGCAATCATCGGTGCCGGGCGTGTTGGAGAATCTACTGCCCAGTTTTTGGCAACTAGTGATATTAGCCGGGAAGTCATCCTGACAGATATACGTGATGGTGCTGCAGCCGGTGCAGCGCTGGATATTCAGGAATCGGCCTCTCTGTTTGGTTTTGATACTCGTCTGCGGGGTTCCAACGATAATAAAATAATCGAAGGTGCCGATATCATCATCGTTACAGCCGGCATCCCCCGTAAACCTGGTATGTCGCGTGCCGATGTCATGGAAACCAATGTAAGAGTTCTTGATGAAATTCTTGATGATGTACTGCAATATGCACCGGATTCCATGTTGCTGCTTGTCAGTAACCCAGTTGATACCCTTACCTACCATGCAATTAAACGTACCGGCTGGGACAGAAATCGGGTTATGGGACAGGCTGGTGTGCTGGACTCCTCACGCATGGCCGCCTTCGTTGCACTGGAAACAGGGTTATCGGCAAAATATATCAATGCCATGGTGATGGGTGGTCACGGTGATGCAATGGTTCCAATGACACGATTCACGACAATATCGGGTATCGCTATTGAGAATTTCCTGACTTCTGACAAGATTGATGAAATCATTCAACGCACCCGTACAGGTGGTGCTGAAATTCTTGCCCTGAAAGGCAACAGCAGTGCTTATGGCGCACCAGCAGCGGCCATTGCCGAGATGGTAGAAGCTATCGCATACAATAGAAAATCAGTTCTGCCCACGGTGGCCTATTTACAGGGCGAGTATGGTGAAGAAGATATTACTATCGGCGTACCAGCAGTCCTTGGTGAGCATGGTATGGAAAAGGTAATTGAACTGGATCTTAATGAAACAGAACAAAACTTTTTCAACACCTCAGTCGCCTCGATACGAAAAGAATTGTCGACATTAAGTGTTATAGTTAATGAAGCTTGAAGATGGTCATAGTTTATGAGAGTACTACTGCCCCCGTGTAGGAGCATCGCTCGGCGTGATTGTTTTAGACGAAACCAAATCGCGCCGAGCGGCGCTCCTACAACGCCGTATTGAACAGACATGTACCTTCTAAACATTCTAGGGCACCTCTATTTATTCTGGATAATCCAGTATTACTAAATCTATTAGAGACTCCCATGAGCATTCAAACCAGTACATGCCGCCTTACCCTGCCAGCCTTTAAAAAAATGAAGCGGGGAAAACAGCCCATTGTTGCCCTGACTGCCTATGACTACAGCTTTGCATATCTACTGGATCAATCTGGGGTCGACATAATTCTGGTCGGTGATTCCCTCGGCATGGTCATACAGGGACATCAGACAACCATCCCAGTCAGCATGGAGGATATGCTTTATCATACATCTATAGTCAGCAAGGGAGTCGAGAGAGCGCTGCTAATAATGGATATGCCCTTTATGAGTTATCCAGGTATTGAACGTGCACTGGATAATGCCACAGATGCACTGCAGCAGGCCGGAGCGCATATGGTTAAACTGGAAGGAGGGCTGGATCAGATACCCATAGTAAAAGCTTTATCCAGCCACGAAATCCCAGTCTGCGCACATATTGGATTAAAACCACAATCTATCTATAAAACTGGCAGCTACAGGGTTCAGGGGCGCAGCACACAGGCAGCCGAAAAAATGATTGAAGAGGCAGCAGCGTTAGAAAAGGCCGGTGCAGATCTTCTCCTGCTTGAGTGTGTACCGAAAATTCTAGCAGCAGAAATTACCGCCAACATTGAAATACCGGTAATTGGAATTGGTGCCGGAAATGCCTGTGATGGACAGATTCTCGTTCTACACGATCTACTAGGTATAACACCTGGTAAAGTACCTAAGTTTGCAAAAAATTTCATGCAGGAAAGCCCTGATATTCAAACAGCGATCAGGACTTACGTAGACGATGTACGAAGCCGGAAGTTTCCTGCTGAGGAACATAGTTTTAGTTAATACAGAGTTTTCAGTTTTCGGAGAATTCAACGGTCTTTCTTTTTTCTGAACACTGAAGGGCACTCTATTAATTCATGAATAATCATCTTGAATTAACAGAGGTACCCTGAAAGCTATTCCTTAAAACACCAGCAGCATCATCACCATCATGACCACCAGGAATAGTATGGTCATAATCCCACCAGCCTTCATGAAGTCTGGTACTCTATAACCACCAGGACCCATAATTAGCGCATTCACCTGATGGGTCGGGATCAGGAAAGAGTTTGATGTTGCCAGGGCAACGGTAAGCGCAAACACTGCGGGACTAGCACCAACACCAATGGCAATATTTACCGCCAGGGGTACCAGCAGAACTGTCGCACCAACATTAGACATGACCAGAGTAAAGAAAGTCGCCAGCACTGCGACAGAGGCTTGAATTACCCAGACAGGTTGACCGCCCATCACAATCAGCGTCTGATCAGCAATCCACCTTGCTGTGCCACTGGTTTCAACTGCCAGGCCTAATGGAATCAGGCTGGCTAACAGGAACACTGTTTTCCATGATACCGCTTCATAGGCCTCATCAATTGACAACACCCCGGATAAAACCATTCCCAACGCGCCTGTGAGCAGGGCAATCGAAAGACGCAGGTCCGTAAATAAAACAAGTAACAATGCGATAGCAAAGAAAAAACTTGCCCAACCTACCTTGTTAGGACGGAGGTTTTCATGAGGAAATTCGGTCGTGACAACAACGAAATTACGATCAGTTTCGAGGCGGACCAAAGCATCCCACTGGGTATGTACGACCAGTGTATCGCCTGCCTGTAATGGCATATCCCTTATCCCCTCACCTTCACGCAGGGTTTCACCATTACGATGAAGGGCAACCATGGCAATGCCATAAACCTTACGCAACCAGATATCACGGGCACTCTTGCCTATCAGGTTCGAACCTGGCGGGATAACAACTTCGGCAATACCGGCCTTTGTCGTTGCCAACGACTCTGAAAATATCTCTATTTCATCACGAATTATTAGATCATAGGCCTCTGCAAAATTCTTGAGATTCACAGGAGAAGACAAAATGCAAAGTGACATTTTGCCATCCAGGGCTACATCTCTGGCCAGTGATCCTGGACCAACACGTGTTTCACCATCGGGTCGTTGTGTAGCAATGATTCGAATAGCATGGTCTGTCTCAATTTCATCAAGCATTTTTCCAGCAATACTAGAACCCTCCGGGATATAAACCTCTGTCATAGCGAAATCAATACCATAGACATCCTGAAAATAACCCATAGTTGTAGCGGCGACAGAGTGGGTTTCCTTGGCTATCTTTGGCAGCACAAACCTGCCTGCCACAACAAAGTAGATTACCCCAGTTGCAACCAGTGCGAGACCCACAGGGGTAACAGAAAACAATGACCATAATTCCATCTTCTGGCCATCTGGTAAGGCATGATTTGAAGTCAGGATAAGATCGTTGAGCAGAATTAGCGGGGAAGAACCGACCATACTAACTGTGCCGCCGAGTATTGCACAGAATCCCATAGGCATTAGCAGCCTGGACATCGGTAGACCTGATCTAGCAGAGATTCGACTGACCACAGGGAGAAATAACGCTGCCGCACCAACATTTTGCATAAATGACGAAATGATTGCGACAGTGCCGGATATAATTGGAATGATGCGCTTTTCAGTCTTGCCACCGATTTTCAGAATATAGGCAGCAACGGTATTCATCAGACCAGTTTTATCTAGACCGGCACCGATTATCATTATGGCAATAATCGACATTACCGCATTACTTGAAAAACCTTGAAATAAATGTTCATTGTCTACCAGCCCCTGCTGCAATCCCATCCAGGGAGCGAATAGAGTAGTCAGACCCAGCAACACCATAATAGAGATAGCTGCAACATCAACACCTACAATTTCGAATACAAACAGATAAATAGTAAACAGCAGAATTGCTGAGACCCAGGCAATTTCGATAGAAGGAACGACGGCTGCCAACCAAAGTGCAAACAGAATAAAGATTAAACCCGCCACCAGATTCTTCATATTATTTTTTATGATGCCGCCCACAATCTTTCATCCATCATGATGTATTAAAAAAACATAATATTGTAATATATGTAAGTTTTTTGTGCGAGTTGGAAAATGACATGAGATACAAAGTGCTAGCCCTTATCAGCCAGGATCAATATTGTTCTCTTTAAAGAATCCTGTTTTTTTCATCATCAATCGTGCAGGAAAATTCACGTATTGATCTGGTTCAGGGGTGTTTTGTAAAGAATCACCAATAACCAGAATTCCACCATCTTTCTCTAAAATAATAATCGCTTCCGTGGGTTTAGTTATTTCAAATATTTTTAGAGCAGCTGAATCAATTGGTAAAGCACTATTTTTATCCAGGGAACCTCTGAGTACGTCTTTCCCGAGATGGCCAGAGATATGGCATAATTAATTAAGGGCTACCCAGAATCGAGCTTACCCGTGGTTCATTCAGTGATACACACACAGATGCAGTGACAATCTCAAATAAACTGATGACAATTAACCTGAAACCCCTTCCTTCCCTGTCGGATAACTACATTTGGGTAATTATCAACACTATTAATTCTACCGCTGTAATTATAGATCCTGGTACCGCGACCGTTTGTGTGAACTTCCTTGAACAGCAGAATATTAAACCTGTAGCAATATTAGCTACCCATTGCCATTGGGATCATGTGGATGGAATTGAACAACTAATCAAAAAGTATGACATTCCCGTTTATGGCCCTGCTACAGAATTTATACCCTGCCTCACAACACCATTAACTGGCAATGACAGCTTCAGCATACCCGAGATAAAACTGGACTTTCAGGTAATGGATTTAAGTGGGCATACGGCTGGACATATTGGCTATCTGACAGGCAACATGCTGTTCACTGGCGACACTCTATTCAGTGCAGGCTGCGGACGATTGTTTAGCGGCACTGCTAAACAACTGCACGCAGCACTACAAAGAATAAAACAATTGCCTGCAGACACCACCATTTACTGTGCACATGAATACACACTGGAAAATCTCCGCTTTGCACATGCTGTTGAACCTGACAATCCGGAAATCCAGCGATGGATGGATGAAGTAAAAGACCTGCGTGGAAAAAACCTGCCATCCCTGCCCTCCACCCTGGGAAATGAAATGCGTTACAATCCGTTCCTTCGTACAGATAGAGTAAATATCATGAAAGCAGTAGCACAGTATTCAGGACAGAATATCGACAACAGCGAGGATTGCTTTAGATATATGCGAATGTGGAAAGACGAGTTCTAAAACCATGTTTTATATTTTACGGATTAGGGTTTACGTAAAACATAAACCGTAACACCTAAAACGGTTTATTACGCCGCCTGTACAGGAATCCGGTTACCGATACGAATAATTGCATTCATTTCGTCGAGGTAAACCAGCACAGGTTTGAACACTTTCATCTCAGCTTCATTAAAAGCTGCATAGGAGCATATAATCAGCTTATCGCCTGGGTTTGCCTTGTGCGCTGCAGCGCCATTGACGGATACGATGCCGCTTCCAGACTCGGCCTGAATGGCATAGGTAGTAAAACGCTCGCCATTAGTGATATTGTAGATCTGAATCTGTTCGTATTCGTGTATGCCAGAAGCTTTCAATAAAACACAGTCTATCGCGCAGGAGCCTTCATACTCCAGTTCAGAGTGCGTGACGTGCGCACCGTGTAATTTTGCTTTTAGTAATGTGGTCAACATAGGCTATCATTTGGGCCGGGGTTAACAATAAGACAATTATGAAGCATCACCGTTCGCGGTTCAAACACTCCGTGATAAAAAAAACGAAATAATGACAAAATACCTGTATTAAGATAAATCCATATCACTTTGTTTTTACTAAATAAATGAATATACACGAATACCAGGCCAAGGCATTACTCGCAGAATACAATATTCCTGTCCCTGCAGGGTCAGCCTGTATGAGTCCAGATGATTGTACCGCTGCAGCAAAAAAACTGGGCGGTGACCTATGGGTGGTCAAGGCCCAGATTCATGCTGGTGGACGTGGTAAGGCCGGCGGAGTCAAAGTCGCCAGTTCCATTGAAGAAATCAGCCAACATGCCCACAGCATTCAGGGAATGAAGCTGATCAGCAAACAGACAGGACCTCAGGGACACATTGTTAAGCGGCTACTGGTTGAAGAAGCCGTTGATATCGCCCGTGAGTTGTATGTTGGCATGCTGGTCGATCGAAGTCGTCAGCAGATAGCCTTGCTGGTAAGTACCGAAGGTGGGACAGAGATTGAGGAAGTGGCTGCGGCAACACCTGGAAAGATCCTTACCGCCTATGCCATTAGTGCCAATAGTGCCAATGGTTTTAATCAGAATGATCTTACATTCATTGCAGAAAAATTAGGACTGTCGGGTCCGACAAAAACTCAGGCGATTGAGCTATTCAATACTCTGCTGCAGTTATTCATAGAAAAAGACGCCTCTCTGGTAGAAATCAATCCACTGGTCATTACCCCGGCAGGTGACATTATCGCGCTAGATGCAAAAATGAATTTTGATGACAATGCCCTATATCGGCACCCTGAAATCAATGATCTGAATGACCCGGATGAACAGGATCCTGACGAAATTGAAGCAGCCAAATACGACCTCAGCTATATCCCGCTGGATGGAAATATTGGCTGCATGGTTAATGGCGCAGGACTGGCCATGGCAACCATGGATATTATCAAGCTCTATGGTAGTGAACCCGCCAACTTTTTAGATGTCGGAGGTGGAGCCACTGTTGAAAAGGTCACCAATGCATTTCAGCTGATGTTGAAAAACCCTCATATCAAAGCCATCCTGGTCAATATATTTGGTGGAATCATGCGCTGTGACATCATCGCTGAAGGACTGATCACCGCAGCAAGAGACATTAACCTGAGCATTCCACTGGTAGTACGCCTCGAAGGCACCAATGCTAAACAGGGAAAGAAATTACTGGCTGATTCTGGATTGAGCATCATTGCAGCAGATGACATGGCAGATGCGGCTAAAAAAGCGGTTGATGCCGCTGAAGGGCAATCCTGATGTCGATATTAATTGATAAAAATACCCGTGTACTGACCCAGGGCATTACCGGTAAAACAGGCCAGTTCCATACTCACCATAGCGCGGCCTATGCCAATGGCAAACAGGCTTACGTCGCAGGTGTCACACCAGGCAAAGGTGGCCAGGAATTCGAAGGCATACCCGTCTTCAATACCGTGATTGAAGCAAGAAAAGAAACCGGGGCAGATGTCTCTGTCATTTACGTACCACCTCCCTTTGCCGCTGCAGCCATAGATGAGGCAGTAAATGCCGGTATTGAGCTTGTGATTTGTATCACCGAAGGAATTCCTGTACTGGATATGGTGCGAACCCGTCATAAGATGAAGAACTTCTCGACCCTGCTGATTGGCCCGAACTGCCCGGGTGTCATCACACCGGATGAGATAAAAATCGGCATCATGCCGGGGCATATTCACAAAAAAGGCTCGATCGGTGTTGTTTCACGTTCCGGCACCCTGACCTATGAAGCAGTTGATCAGCTAACAAAATTAGGGCTTGGGCAATCAAGCTGCATCGGTATTGGTGGCGATCCAGTCAATGGCATGAAACATCTGGATGTTATGAAACTGTTCAACGACGACCTGGAAACTGAAGCCGTAGTGATGGTCGGTGAAATTGGCGGCAGCGATGAAGAAGAATGTGCCGTCTGGGTAAAAGAAAATATGACCAAGCCTGTGGTCGGCTTTATTGCCGGGATCACAGCCCCGGCAGGCAGGCGGATGGGTCATGCCGGTGCCATCATCTCCGGTGGCAAGGGAACTGCAGCTGAAAAAATCAGGATAATGGAAGAATGCGGAATTACCGTAACAAAAAACCCGGCTGAAATGGGTATCACACTGAAAAAGTTACTGTCTTAACGAAACTGTAGCGTCGTCCTCGGTGCGATGTTATTTTTGAAGATACGAGATTAAGGACGAAAGACGAAAGAAACCCCCTGCAAAAATCCTTCATCCTTAATCTTTCATCTGTTTTTTCAATGCCCGTAACAAAATTTTCCGCCACCCACCACTTCAGTGCAAACAACAAACCTGAGCCTGCAATTACCAGCAACACTATCCACAGAATGTTAAGATTACTCTTTTTTTCCATATCAACTTCTTGTTGAGCCTCCATCAGCGCAGTAGATTATCCCTAAGTCCGACAGACTCCTAGCAGCAATTCTCTTCACAATGATCAACCTCAAACTCCATGGTTGAATGCGAAATGGCGAACTTTTGTTTAATTTCGGATTTCAACAACTGCTTTACGTTCTCGGTCTCACTGAAATCATTTATTACAACATGGGCTTCCAGCGCATTCCGGTGCTCATCAATCTGCCAGAGATGAACATGATGTACATTCAATACATCGTCTACAGCCTCCATCGTATGGATAACTTCATCTAAACTGATATTTTCTGGTGCGCCTTCCATCAGGATATGAATGGTTTCTGGTAATAATACTGCTGCCTGGTACAGTACATAACCGGCTATCAAGAAAGTAAACAGAGTATCGGTCCAGTACCATTGATAGAGCAATATTAAGGTTCCTGCAATGATTACCCCGACAGAAGCCAGAGCATCGGAGACATTATGAATAAATGCTGCCTTTATATTCACACTACCCTTCGACATGGTATAGGTAAGAATGGCTGTTGCAATATCGATTATCAGGGCAACCGTGGCAACAATGATCACCGTCCAGCCAGCAATAATTTGTGGCTCGAATACACGCAAGATGGCCTCATAGATTAGATAAAACCCCACAATCACCAGAGTCACAAGATTAATAAGCGCTGCAATCACTTCTGCCCGCTTGTAGCCAAATGTTTTTAAATGATCAGCAGGCTGGCGTCCTATTTTTCTGGCGGCAAAAGCAATCAGCAAAGAACTTGCATCACTGAAGTTATGCAGGGCATCAGCTATCAGCGAAAGACTGCCGGAGACTATGCCACCAATTACCTGAGCCACAGTGAGCAGCATATTGATGACAATAGCAATTCCTAAACGGCGATCACCCATTCTATCTATTTCATGACTGTGACCATGACTGTGACTGTGACTGTGACTCATAATTTTTTTCTCAACATAAACACAATGCCGCCAAAAACACCTAGTAGTGTGATCAGGATAAACGACATCCAGGAAAAGGCCAGAGCATCAGCACTACTCACGCCATATAAACCAAATAGTGCGACAAATACCAGCTCACGAACCCCTATGGCATTGATTGATACAGGGATCATCATCACCACTATCGCTACTGGAATAATGATAAACATCGCACTTAATGGAACGTCGATACTCAATGATAAAGCTAAAAGATAATAGTGAAAAATTACATTTAGCTGTAGAAAAACCGACAACATTAATGTAATTGAAAGCACTCCATGTTTATCATTATAGACTGCAAACACATCAAATACCTTCCGCATGATTCGTTTCAATGTACCTGTATTTTCCTGATTCCCTGAATGTAAATACCGACTAATTACAGCTGCCTTAAAAAACAGTACGTAGATAGCGGCAATTCCGATAAATACCGCAAACAGTACCCATAGTTTGAAATCAGGAATAAAAAATACTTTGTGTGATGTCAATAACAATGCCAATAGTGCAAACATAAACAAAGTAAAAATACCCAGTAGTCGATCGATAAAAATAATTGAAACCGATTGCGTCTTGCCGCCACCCATTTTCCAGGTGTCATAGGCACGCATTGCATCACCGCCTATTGTTGACGGCAGAAAATTATTGAAAAAGACTGCCACAATCATCGATTTCACCAGCGTGGGAAAACTTGCCGTCACACCCTGTACCGCCAGTAATAATTTCCACCTTGCAGCGACAATACAAAGACCTACAAAATATAGAAAAAAAGCACTGAAGATTAACCACTTATTTGCACGGGAGAACGCCAGCCAGACATCATCGAGATTGACCTTGCTGAGTATGATTCCTATTAGAACTAGTGCAATAAGCACTTTTAGCAAAATAAGCAGCTTATATTTTTTTTTGTCCATTATGTGTTGCTATTTTTAAACCCTTAATGTTAAGGAACCTCTGATCAATTCATGAACTCGTATCTTACGCCTAAAATATCCAGTTTTTTCGTTGCAAACCTTCGCAATAGCTAGCTATTACGTGCGATTTACGCCTCAAACCTGAATATTTTAGATCGCAATCTACTTCGTCCAGAATTAATCAGAGGTTCCTTAATGCATTGTTAATCAGAGGCTCACAGGATATTAACATGACTGGACAAGCTGCCGAAATTACAGATAGTTCTCAGGCTTAATCAAATTACCATTGCTGTCTACGATGTCTATCTTGAGTTTTCTCCTATATCACTTAAGGGCACCCTCTATTAATTATGGATAGATCAGATTGCATGCAAAATTGTTCATATCAAGGCAAGGATCGCACGTAATAGCTAGCTATTGCGAAGATTCTTAACGCAGAGATGGACGATTTTGTATGTGAAATGAATATTCATAATTAATAGAGGGTGCCCTTAAATTCGCCCCCCCCACCCACAATCTGTTTTATACTTCCAGCAACAAAGTCAACTCTGGTTAAATTACTATGAACGGGCAAAATACTTACATTGTCTCCGATCTGAACCCACCGGATGAGCTTGAGGCCATTGCTGAAACAGCACATATGCAGATCTCTGTCAGGCTGGTGAATGTTATAGTCGATGAGACTCTCATCGATAATCCCAACAAGATCGTTCGGGCCGAACTCAAATGAGCCAACTACCCGACCCAACCACACTTGCGCTGGATCGCACAGTACTCGCAAATGAAAGAACGTATGCGGCATGGATTCGCACTGGCCTCACATCACTTGCGACTGGTCTCGGTATCGCCAGGTTCTTATCTGACACCATGCCACTATGGAGCATCCACACTATTGCAGCAATACTCATCCTTTTTAGTGCGGCTTCATTCTTTCTATCGGCCTGGCGCTACCAACATCTACACGTCGGAATGGCGCACCTGGATGTCAAAATGATCCCTCTTTCCATAGTTAGGCTATCAAGCTCAGTGCTTATCATTTGCTCTTTTATTGCACTCATCGGCTTATGGTACATAACACCCATCATGTGAAGATGTAATCTACATATCATGAACACACATAAACCGATTGCGCCAAGTACGAGGATGAGAAAGTGTCCGAGATCGCACAATCCATCCTGACAGCAGTGCAAAGTTATGAGCCAGTGCTCACAGAATATGGCCTGCTCATCATTTTTGCCGCCATCACGCTAGAGGGCCTCGGAATACCTGCTCCTGGTCAAAGCCTGCTTATCGCAGGTGCGTTATTGAGCACACGTGGGCAGTTCAATATCAGCCTGGTACTGATATCGGCCTTGCTTGCAGCATTTACCGGAAGTACGCTGGGTTATATTATCGGCAGAGTCGGCGGTAGAAAATTGCTTCTCCGTCTGCCGCTCAGCCCCTCCCGACTCAATCGCATAGATACCCTCTGTCAACGCTACGGCACAGTACTCGTCATCCTATCACGCTTCATCGACGGCCCCCGTCAACTCACAGGTATTGTCGTCGGCAGCCTGCAAATGCCCACTATTCCGTTTCTCCTGGCAACCAGTGCAGGAGCAGTGCTATGGGTTGGGTTTTGGGGACTCGGTAGTTACTACCTTGGTCAGAATATTCGCATCATTGAACAGGTTTTAAAATCTGCTTCACCTTATACCTGGATCGCCACAGGTCTTTCAATCTTCGCATTATCCGCATACCTTTTCCGAAGGCACATCCGCAAAAAGCCCCCGCCTGAAAAACGCTAGACCTTACCAAACTATGTGTAGTTTCTGGGTGTGCCTGCTCCGACCTGTCAGTAAAACACTCTTACTCCGTACCAACAATAGATACATTTGGCGAACAGCTGAGTTAAGGAACCTGATTAATTATGTTTAATGTTTTATCCATCCTCACTCCATCGACAAACAGGTATACTGCTTTGCTGTCATTTCCGGTAAAAGAAGACGGGATCCCTTGAGACAAACACAATGCACACCCTTGTCATCGAAGACGATATCGAAACAGCAAACTACATTGCCAAAGGCCTGAAGGAACACGGTCATGTGGTCGATCAGGCTTCTGACGGTAAGGATGGCCTGTTTATGTCGCTGGAAAATGACTATGACATCATCATACTCGATCGCATGCTACCTGCACTCGACGGGCTGTCCATCCTGAAAACCCTGCGCATTTCAGAGCGTCAGACACCAGTAATCATACTCAGCGCCCTGGGTGAAGTAGACGACAGGGTAGAAGGCCTGAAGGCCGGAGGTGATGACTACCTGGTAAAACCCTTTGCCTTCTCCGAACTGCTTGCACGCATCGAAGCACTGTTGCGACGCGGCGAAATAAAACCCGATACCAGCCTGATGAAAGTGGCCGATCTGGAGCTGGATCGTCTGACCCATACAGTTAAACGGGCCGGTAAAACTATCGACCTGCAACCGCGCGAATATATGATTCTCGAATTTTTCATGCAGCATGCCGGCCAGGTCGTTACCCGTACCATGCTACTGGAGAGTGTCTGGGATTATCACTTCGATCCTCAAACCAACATCATCGATGTGCACATCAGTCGGCTGCGCAATAAGATAGACAAAGAATTCGATTCACCCCTGTTGCAGACCGTGCGCGGTGCCGGCTATTGCCTTCGCGAATCATCGGCGTAATCGCCTGGTCCATGCAGCACCGTCTATTACACAGTTTCAGCTTTCGTCTGGCCTTTGCCTATATGGTACTGTTTGGCATTTCGGTACTACTGCTGCTGGGCTTTATCTACTGGTCGACAGCGGCCTATATGTCCAGACAGGCTGATGCCACCATTGCTGCCGAGATCACCGGCCTATCGGAACGTTATGATATAGATGGCCTCACCGGTTTGATAAATGTCATCAACGAACGGTTGTCACGCAAACCCACCGGCTCATCCATCTACCTGCTGACCACAACGATAAACACGCCCATCGCCGGCAATCTCAATCGCTGGCCGGCGACCCAGGCGGACAAGGAAGGCTGGTTGAACTTCCAGCTGGAAAACGCCGGCCGCGACAAGAATGAAATCCACCTGGCGCGGGCACGCAGCTTCACCCTGACTGGTGGTTTTCATCTGCTAGTTGGTCGCGACATCTACGAGCTGGAAGAAACCCAGCGGCGCATTATTCGTGCCCTGATCCTCGGCTTTGCCATCACTCTGGTACTGGGCAGCATCGGTGGGATCGTGCTGAGCCGTCGGGTCATGAAACGTCTCGAAGCTATCAACACCACCAGCCGTGAAATCATCAATGGCGATTTGTCGCGCCGCATCACTCTACAGCACAGCGGTGACGAATTCGATTCGCTGGCAGGCAACCTCAATGCCATGCTCGACCAGATCGAGGAACTGATGGAAGGCGTGCGACGTGTCTCCGATAGCATCGCCCACGACCTGCGCACCCCGTTGGCACGGCTACGCAACCGCCTTGAGCTACTGCGTGCCGAACAGGAGAAGACCCACCAGGACCCAACCCTGGCCGAACAGGCCATAAGCGATGCCGACGGCATGTTGCAAACCTTCAATGCTCTGCTGCGTATAGCCCGTATCGAAACCCTGCACCACAGGGAGGCATTCAAAAAGATAGACCTGGGCACTCTGCTGCATGACGTGATTGAACTCTACGAACCACTAGCCGAAGAAAAGGGTCAGTCCCTTAGTCTGCAGGCAAATACTACCGTTTACATACAGGGCGACCGCGACCTGTTATTCCAGTCCATGGCCAACCTGCTGGACAACGCCATCAAGTACACCCCGCCGCAGGGACGCATTGAGATCACTCTCGGGAAACAGGCCGACAGCGGCTGGATCATTATTACTGACAGTGGACCCGGCATACCTGAAGCTGAGCGGTTGCAGGTATTTAAACGTTTTTACCGGCTTGAAAAAAGCCGCACCACCCCCGGCAGTGGGCTGGGCTTAAGCCTGGTGGCAGCCGTAGCAAGAATTCACGGCATGACGCTGAGGCTGGAAGATAACCAGCCCGGCCTTCGGGTACGTTGTGAGTTCCCGACCATCCACTCCACAAACATTAACGAATCTTAATCCCCCCACAAACCCGAATGGCGTACCGACACTTATGTACACCACAGGCTGGGCCTGTGACTATAGGGCACCCTATTAATCCATGAATATTCAGCTTTCAGACCCCTGCCATTGATTCTTTATCCTCAGAATCAGAGTGACAAATAATCCGATAGCACCAAGACCTACTAAATCCTGCACTAGAACAGGCGAGAAGAAAAAAATAAATCCGTGCCCATTTACAAGTTCGGAAAAACTCGATACACAAAATGGAATAAAAAAAAGGCGGAAAGATTCCCAGAAACGGGTACGTATTCGGTGCCAGGTCATATCCCCGGTGCTTAACATGAGCGCCACACCTACAATTCCGCCAACCCCTGATGCGGTAGCCCATAAATACAAACTGGGATCAAAGTAAAAACTCGACATCACCAGATACCATATCAGATAGCTCCACAGAATAATTTTACTTACGCTTAGTTGGGCCAAATACCTGACGATACGTGAGTTCATTTACTTAACAGAATAGGTTAAGGACTTTCGGAAAACATTTTGGTGAGCACTCAGTCTTAAAATAACCAGTGAGAAATATGAAAGAACGTACATGAGTTATACGGCGGAATGGTACGCCTGTTGTCCTGCGTTGTACAAGTTTGCTCCATCCAGACGTCCCTCCGGTTATGATCAGGAGTGAGGTAAAAACGTCTGCCATGTGTGTTCCGATCCGTTTAATCCCTGACAGTTCACGCACCTGACTCCACGAGCATTCAGGGAAACATCCGTCAAGCCGGAATGCTTTCCCACGCCGGACTTCGGGTACGTTGTGAGTTCACGACAATCCACATCACGAACATTAACGAATCTTAATCCCCTCTCCACCTCCAGTTAAACCCGGACAGGTTAGTATTGTCACCAAAGTCGGTATTGCAATACATGTCAATTAAGCAAACCCGGCTAATTTTTAACTGACACGAGGAAAATCACATGAACTCTACCGCAAAAATATCAGCGGCCACATTATTTCTGCTCGCAAACACGGCGTTCGGTGCCACAGCCGTGATGGCCGCTACGCCAACACCATCACAGGCACCGGCAGCAATCACCACCGCCAACGTACCCACAGCGTTGAGTCTCGAGCAAGAGCAAATCCATCAGGCAGATGCCCTGGCGCAGAAAGGTCGTGAGGCCATGTCATACATTGTCGCAGCGCGCCAGCTACTTTCTCAGCAACACGGAGAGGAAGCCAATCAGTATCTTGAACAGGCCAAAGGCCTGCTTACGAAACTGAAATCTGAAGTCCCTGCAGGAGACGAAAACGGACCTGCACTGGTATCTATCTATTCACAAATGGGTATCAAAAAAGGCGTGGAAATCACCGACCAGCTAAAACAGCAGTTGGGAAAAACTCATCTGGATGTCCTCCGTGGGAATCATAAGAAAGTCGTCGAGGCGCTGAAGACTGTGGACGTCGAACTGCAGTACAGTTTTGTCGACCTGCCCGTTGTAGCAACACTTGGGAAAGTAGAATCTGCCCTTAAGTTGCTTTCCACAAAAAACACCAAAGAGGCCAGTAAGATTCTGGCTGATGCAGAAGCAGGACTGATTCACGATAGCATTATCGTTAATTCCGTAAACGAAAACCCAGTCGGGTAGACGTGTCCTGCAACACAATCAAGGAGTCATTCTAAAATGAACGCAACCATCGCATCGGCAGACCTGGAAATCGCCAGCAGCACCCACTATCAGGCCTTCCACCAGATCCGCGAGCATCTACAACAACGCATCATCGGCCAGCAGGTGCTCATCGACCGCCTGCTCATTGCACTACTGGCCAACGGCCATCTGCTGGTAGAAGGTGCACCTGGGCTGGCCAAGACCACTGCCATCAAGGAGCTGGCGGCGATACTGGAAGGAGACTTTCACCGCTTGCAGTTTACACCTGATCTGCTGCCCAGTGATCTTACCGGCACCGACATCTACCGGCCGGATACCGGTGATTTTCATTTTCAGCAGGGACCGTTGTTTCATAACCTGATTCTGGCAGATGAAATCAACCGAGCTCCAGCCAAGGTACAGTCGGCGCTGCTCGAAGCCATGGGGGAAAAGCAGATCACCGTTGGTCGCCATACCTATCCCCTGCCACGTCCGTTTCTGGTTATGGCTACCCAGAACCCTATCGAACATGAAGGCACCTACGCTCTGCCCGAGGCCCAGTTGGATCGTTTTCTGATGCACATTCGCATCGATTACCCAGACTCTGAATCGGAATACGCCATTCTAAGGCTGGCCCGCCAACAGGCTGAGCGTGAAGACACCACACCGGCGGCAACCGAACTGGTACTGAGTAAAAAGCAGATTTTTGCCGCCCGCCACGAGGTGCTGGCTATCCACATGGCTGAACCAGTGGAACAATATCTGGTACAACTTGTGCTGGCCAGCCGAGCCCCGGCGCCCTACAGTGAGCAGCTGGCCCGCTGGATAAATTATGGCGCTAGCCCGCGGGCTACTATTGCCCTCGACCGTTGTGCCCGCGCTCATGCCTGGCTGGAAGGCCGTGATTATGTCTCACCGGCCGACGTACAGGCGGTGGCCTTCGACGTGTTGCGCCACCGGGTACTGATTTCCTTCGAGGCCGAAGCCGAAGGCATGGACTCTGACGATGTAATCCGCGAACTGTTGAAACTGATCCCGGTTGCCTGACATGAAACTCGCAAGCAGGTACTTTCAGGGTGCCAAAAAACACCGCCACGGACCCGGCGCCAGGATCGTTGATCGAGGACCCGATCCAGCGAACCCGGCCCTCAACCCGGCTACCCGGGTCAGTCTCGACGAACTCATTACCCTGGGCCAGCAGGCCCGTAAACTCAATCTAATCCGAAAGCGGGGAGCGCTAGCGCAACTGGCTGGAAACCATGCCTCGCGTTTTCGCGGTCGTGGTATGGATTATCAGGAATCGCGTATCTATCAGCCAGGCGACGACGTCCGCAGCATGGACTGGCGGGTCACCGCCCGCACCGGTCGGCCTCACACCAAACTCTATCAGGAAGAACGGGAACGTCCAGTGGTGGTGTGTGTGGACCTAAATCCGGGCATGTTTTTCGCCAGCCAGGGTGCTCTTAAATCGGTGGTCGCTGTCCGCGCCGCCAGTCTGATCGGCTGGGCGACTATCAACCACGGCGACCGCATCGGTGCCCTGTTGTTTAACGGAGACCACCACGAGCTAGCCCCTCGCGGTGGTAAGCACGGTGTGCTGCGCCTGATCCGCCAGCTGGTGGCGCAGAGTGATCCGCTGGAAAATCTCAAACACCCGCCCCATCCACAAGGACTCAACGACGCACTGGCCCGACTACGCCGGGTCAGCCGACCCGGTAACCTGATCTTTCTGCTTAGCGATTTTTATGGCATAAATGACGAGACCGGTAACCATCTGATGCGGCTACGCCAGCATAACGATGTGGTTGCCATCCAGATAATCGATGCACTGGAACTCACCCCACCACCCCCGGCACGCTATGGTGTCAGCGATGGCCGACAACAGGGGATTCTCGATACCCGCTCGGCTACGGCACGAAAAGCCTACACTGATTTTTTTAGCCTGCACCACAAGGCAGTACAGGATCTTATGCGTAGCCGGGCCATCCCCCTGCTGCTATTGTCCACCGGGGATGATATCGCCAGCACGCTACGGCGCGGCTTTACCCAGACACCGATCACTATTGCAGAGGAGGTGGTAGCTTGAACCCGGCCACCCAATCAGTACTGCAACTACGTGACATTCACCTGCCGGTCGAACCCGGCTTTTGGCCACCGGCACCTGGCTGGTGGATCCTCACTGTGCTGTTACTTGCCCTGCTAGCCTGGGTGGGGTGGATCGCTGTGCGTCGCTACCGTCTGCATCGCTCGCGCCAACGCATCCTCGCCATGCTCAGCGAACTGGAACAGAAAGCCAACAACAACACCACGCCGGAAAGAATCGCTCAAATTTCCATACTGCTACGTCGTCTGGCACTGATGCGCTATCCCCGCCAGCGAGTCGCTGCCCTTACCGGTACTGACTGGCTGAGCTTCCTGGATGAATCCGGTGGCCAGGGTAATTTTAGCCAGGGGCCCGGACAGGTGCTGGCCACCGGCCCCTATCAACCCACCCTGCCCAGCGATCTCGATACTCGGGCGCTGGGCACTCTGGTGCGTAGCTGGGTAATAAAGAACACGGAACACTAGCTATGAATATTGAATTTGCCTGGCCCTGGTTACTCGCCGCCCTGCCCTTGCCGCTACTGGCACTATTGCTGCCACGCGCGGCCAGCGCCACCCCGGCTGCGCTGCGTTTTCCCTTTTATGGCGCACTGCAGGCCAGTCTGCAAAGCCACGCCGGCCAGCGGTCACAGCTGCGATTAGTACTGGCATTACTGGCCTGGCTATTGCTGGTGCTGACAGCGGTGCGCCCGCAGCTGATCGGCGAGACCGTACACCTGCCGATCAGTGGCCGCAGCCTGATGCTAGCGGTGGACATTTCCGGCTCTATGCAGACCGAAGACATGCAGATCAAGGGTCGCCAGCTCAGCCGCCTCACCGCTGTCAAGCTGGTGGCCGGTGAGTTTATAAAACAGCGCAAGGGTGACCGTATCGGACTTATCCTGTTTGGTGACCAGGCCTATCTGCAGGCTCCACTGACCTTTGACCGCAAAACAGTGCGTACCCTGCTGGACGAGGCACAGATCGGCCTGGCCGGCAAGCGCACTGCCATTGGCGATGCCATCGGCCTGGCGATCAAGCGTCTGCGCAAGGAACCCGCCAGTAACCGGGTACTAATCCTGCTCACCGACGGTACCAACACCGCCGGTAACGTCGATCCACTCAAGGCTGCCGATCTGGCTGCTCGGGAAGGTGTGCGTATCTACACTATCGGCATAGGCAGTGGTGAAATGCAGGTGCAGACACCATTCGGTGTTCGACGGGTGGCTACCGGCGACCTCGACGAGGCCAACCTCAAGGCCATCGCAAGCAAGACGGGCGGACGTTTTTTCCGTGCCCGCGATACCGCCCAACTGGCGAAAATCTACGCCCTGCTGGATCGCATCGAACCGGTCTCTAAAGACGAGCAGACCTGGCGACCGGTTGACGAACTCTATTTCTGGCCGTTGAGCGCCGCCTTGCTGCTCAGTGTGCTGATCGCCCTGTCCGCCGTCTTCGGCTGGCGGACGACACCGGCTCCTGTGGAGGTTCAACATGCCTGAGCAATTTCATTTTCTCCAGCCCCTGTGGCTACTCAGTCTAATCCCGCTGGCATTGCTGGTATGGCGACTGCGACGTGCCGCCACTGGCGATAACCCGTGGGTTCGTATAATCGACGCCCGTCTACAACCCCTGTTACTTACCGGTCAGGATCACAAGGTCAGCCGTTCACTGTTATGGCTGCTCGGCCTGGGGTGGCTGCTAGCCACCCTGGCGCTGGCCAATCCGGTATGGGAAAAACAACCTCAGCCACTTTACCAGACCAGTGCGGCACGGGTCATCGTGCTGGATCTTTCACGCTCCATGCTCGACAGGGACCTCAAACCCTCACGGCTAGCCAGAGCCCGTTTCAAGATCGAGGACATCCTCGCTCGCAACGATGAAGGCCAGACCGGACTGGTGGTGTTTGCCGGTGATGCCTTTACCGTTACACCGCTGACCCGTGATGTGGATACCATTCGCGCTCTGCTCAAATCGCTCGACCCCGACCTCATGCCTGTGCAGGGCAGCCGTGCTGATCTGGGTCTGGAGAAAGCGGGTGAACTGCTGCAGCAGGCAGGACTGAGAAATGGCCAGATACTGCTGTTTGCCGATGGCGTAACCGGCAACAAAGCACGCAAGGCCGCCACAAAATTACGCAGAAAGGGCTACCGCGTATCAGTACTCGGCGTTGGCACTCAAACTGCTGATCCGTTGACCAATGCACAAGGCCAACTACTGCGCACCACTGCTGACGGTAAACTCATCGTGCCACAGCTTGAAACTGCGGCCCTCCAGGCCGTTGCCAAGGCCGGTGGCGGCCGCTACCGCACCTTTAATAGCGGAGATAGCGATATCAGGAACCTGCTGGACACTAGCAATAGCACATCACTGAGTACAGAAAACAATCTGATCAATGGCGAGATGCAGGGACAGGACTGGAAAGATAGCGGCCCCTGGCTGGCATTGTTGCTGCTGCCGCTGGCAGCACTGGCTTTTCGTCGCGGCTGGCTGTTGAGCCTGGTGTTGCTGGTCGGCGTACTGTCGCCACCACAGCAAGCCATGGCCGCCGACTGGGAAGACCTCTGGCAACGCCCCGATCAGCAGGCAGCAACAGCCCTGGCGGAAAAGGATTATGCACGTGCCAGCCAGGTGGCAAAGGATCCTTTACAGCGAGGCAGTGCCGAGTATAAGCGCAAGAATTATACGCAGGCGCTGAAGGACTTTTCACACGCGAGCGGCACCACAGCAGATTATAACCGGGGTAATACCCTGGCAAAACTCGGTCGCTACAAAGATGCCATCACCGCCTACGATACTGCGCTGAAATCCGCACCAGGGATGAAAGATGCGCTGGCCAACAAGGCTGCGGTCGAAGCCCTGTTACGCCAGCAGAAGAAGCAAAATAAGAAGCAGCAGAAGGGGAAGCAGCAGAAGGGGAAGAACCAGCAAGGGAAGAACCAGCAGGGGAAGAACCAGCAAGGAAAGAACCAGCAGGGAAAAAACCAGCAGGGGAAGAACCAGCAGGGGAAGAACCAGCAAGGAAAGAACCAGCAGGGGAAGAACCAGCAAGGAAAGAACCAACAGGGAAAAAACCAGCAGGGGAAGAACCAGCAAGGAAAGAACCAACAGGGGAAAAACCAGCAAGGAAAGAACCAGCAGGGGAAAAACCAGCAAAATAACGGCAAGGCCGATAAAAATCAGTTTGCCAATGCAGCCAAAGCACTGGAAAAGAAACACGCAGCGGAAAAGTCCGCTGTAGAAAAGAAAGCCGACCAGAATCGAAATAAAGGCCTCAACAACAATGGTGGTAAATCACCGGCTGAACAGCAGCAGGCCCGGGCCAACGGCCAACCGGCTCGAGCAGAATCGCTCAGCACTGAGGAAGAAATAGCAGCCGAGCAATGGTTGCGACGTATCCCGGATGACCCCGGTGGTCTATTGCGACGCAAGTTCCTTTACCAGTATCAACAGCGGGCAAAACGCGAGGGCACCGGCAGTCGGCAGCCATGGTAATCAGAAAAGGAGAACATGAAATGAAATCCATGTCATACACTTCAATGCAGGAGCATCACTTTCGGCCACTTTGGCAGGCCTTCCTGCTGACGCTGCTGCTGATGCTGGCGGTCGGCCCGGTCGAGGCAGCCGTGCGCGCTACACTCGACCGTGGTACGGTCTATGTGGGTAACACTTTTACCCTGACCATTGAAAGCGATGGCCTGCAATCGGGGCTGCAGCCGGATCTCACGCCACTGGAAAAAAACTTCGATGTGCTGGGTACCAGCACCAGTACCCAGGTGAGTATTATTAACGGCCGGCGCTCCGACAAAACCCTGTGGCAGGTGCAGCTTCAGCCGCGTCACACCGGTCAGCTACGTATCCCACCTCTCAGTGTTGGAGGGCAACAGACTGCATCACTTCAACTGAAAATCAGTAAGGCACCACAACAGGCAACAACGCAGGCCGGGCAGCACGTATTCGTCGAGGCTGAGATCAACTCTGCCGGCAAGCAAACCTATGTTCAGCAACAGATCCCCTACACCGTTCGCCTTTACTACGATGGGCGTCTGCAAGAGGGCGAACTCAGTGCACCGAAACTACAAAATGCCATCATTGAGCAGCTAGGTGAAGACAAAAGCTACACCACTGAGCGCAACGGTCGGGAGTACAACGTTGTCGAACGCCAGTACGTTATCTCACCAGAAAAAAGTGGTTCCTTGCATATTGCACCAGCCACCTTTACTGGTAGCATTATGGTTCCACAGCCACGCAAACAGAGCCGTCGACGTAGCAGCCTGATGGAAGAATTTCTTGGCAATAGCCCATTTGCCAACGATCCCTTTTTCCGCAACAGCCTGCTCAACGATAGCTTTTTCAGCAACAGCCCGTTTGGCAGTTCCACCAAACCCATCACTGCCCGCAGCCGCTCTATCAATATGAATATCAAACCCCGGCCTGTGACGGTCGGTCGCAACTGGTTGCCAGCTGAAGCGGTGACCCTGGATGACAGCTGGACTCAAAAGCCACCACGGTTCAGAGCTGGCGAGCCGGTCTCACGCACCATTACCATTGAGACCAAAGGGTTATCCGGCTCGCAGATCCCCGAACTGGCTATCGCAACCCCGGCCAATGCCCGGCTGTACCCGGAAACACCGAAACAGGAAAGCCGTACCGACGGCAAGACCATTTACGGTGTTCGCACGCAAACCCTGACCTACATTCCCGGCACGCAGGGTACGCTAAATGTACCGGCGATTACCATCGACTGGTGGGACACGCGCCGCAACAAGGCAGCCAGCACCATCCTGCCTGCTTTACAGTTCAAGGTACTGCCCGGTGCAGCAGGCACGGCGAACGAAGTGAAAGCTGCCCCTCGCAGTCCGGCAGCGCAGCAAAGCTCAGCGACCAGCCCGGCAAACAAAGCGACACAAGCTAACAATGAACGTGGGCTGCCCGAGACAATATTCGCAGCAATCAAAACGAATGAATCATGGTTGTTTACAGGCGGCGGGTTATTGCTCATCCTGGTTCTGTTGGGGTTGATGGTTCGACGTACAAAACAGCACCGCCAGGCCAGTGCACCAGGCACGGTAAAACAAACACCACAACCCACACAACAGATCAGGCCGAACCAGAAATCAGCCTTGCGTGCCCTGCAAAAAGCCTGCACCGCCAATGATCGGCATGCCGCCGCCAGAGACCTGCTGAGCCTCGGCCATGCGCACTGGCCCGACGCGCCGCCGCGCAGCCTCAATGCTCTGGCGGCACGCATTGAAAATGGACAGACGCAACTCAGAGAACTGGATCGCAGCCTCTACGCTGCCGATACCAGCAACTGGAATGGCGCGGCGCTATGGGATGAATTCAGACATGGCCTACAGGAAAAAAAGATGACCAGGATAAACCAGGATGACGGTCTCAACCCGCTTTATCCACAACACCATTAGCCCATAAATGTGGAAAGTATTGCGCGGGATCCATGGATCCCGCGCACAGTCATTTAGCCAAGTTGCCTGGCGACGAAATCCCAGTTGATCAGGTTCCAGAAGGACTCGACATATTTGGGCCGGGCGTTGCGATAATCGATATAGTAGGCGTGTTCCCACACATCGCAGGTCATCAGCGGTATCACGCCGTCCACCATCGGGTTACCGGCATTACTAGTATTGGCAATGTCGACGCTGCCGTCGGCCTTCTTCACCAGCCAGGTCCAGCCAGAACCGAAGTTGGTCACGGCGGAAGTGGAGAATTTTTCCTTGAAGGCGTCGAAGGAACCGAAGGCACTGTCGATGGCTGCAGCCAGGGTACCGGACGCTTCGCCACCACCACTGGGACTAAGACAGTTCCAGTAGAAGCTATGGTTCCAGACCTGAGCGGCATTGTTGAACAGGCCGCCAGTCGGGGCCTTCCTGATAATACCCTCTAGCGTAGTATCCTCGAATTCGGTGCCGACAATCAGTTTGTTGAGATTGGCAACGTAAGTGGCGTGGTGCTTACCATAGTGATACTCCAGCGTCTCGGCGGAGATGTGCGGTTCAAGGGCATTTTTCGCATAGGGCAGTTCTGGCAGTTTATGTTCCATCAAGGTTCCTTTCCTTTACAGTTGGTATGAGGTTGGTCGGGTTTCGTCCGTGTTGTGTGCATCCAGATATCAGGCTGTCTACAACGCCGGTATTCCAGGCCGGATCGAGGCACAGGAATAACCGTGTCGCCACGAAATATTAGCACGAAATATTAGAACACCATGAGAACTCGACTTCAAGCCGAGTCGTCTATCGTTTCTCGTCAGACCAGTACCAGGGGCACGAGTCCCACCAACCCAAACAGGATCAGGTAAAAAGCGACAATATAATTCAACAACTTTGGCCATACCAGGATGGCGATACCTGAAAGCAGCGATATCAGTGGCGGGCCAACCAAAAAAAAGTTCATACTCATGGCAATACTCCTGTAGTTAAAGCAGTGGACTCAACAACTTTATAATATTCTGCATAATTCTCTGGAGGCGGGGACGCTGTTGCCACCGTGTCAGCGTGAGTTGCTGTGAATGCGCACGATACCAGTCCTGTTGCTGGCGCAATGACTTTGCAAACCCGGCATCATAAAAAATCATATTGATTTCGAAATTAAGTGCAAACGAGCGGATATCGAAGTTACTCGAACCCAGAAAGGCCAGTGAATCATCAATTGTCATGCTCTTTGCATGCAATAGCCCTTTGTTAAACAGATAGATGGTGACACCACTTTTTAGCAGTCGCTCATAATAACCCCGGGCGGCATTCCCCACCAGTATCTGGTCGGAATGCAATGGTACAATCAACTCGACAAGGACACCTCGCAGCGCGACGGTCTCCATGGCTTCCAGGAAGACTTCGTCCGGTACAAAATAGGGTGTTGTAATTGTGACCTTGCGTCGCGTTGCATACAACGCGGCTACCGCCAGGCGTTGGTAGTTTTCTGTAGGAAACAACGGACCACTAGGGAGGGTTTGTGCGGCAACACCGCCCTTAACTGGGCTGTTGCCATCAGGAAATATGTCAGTCCCATCCAGCAGTTCATTGCTTTCTGCAAACCAGTCGCCTACAAACACAGCCTGTAATTCGAGCACTACCGGACCGCTTAAACACACCATCAGGTCGTGCCATTGCAAATTTCGGTGACCGTAACCGGCGTCGACAATATTTTGTGACCCGGTATAGGCGATCCGGCCGTCGATAACAACAATCTTGCGATGATTACGCAGATCAATACGCGAAACCCAGGCACGTAACAAACTGACCGGCAATGCCGGGTATAGCTTGATACCCGATTTAATCAGCCGCTGTGACATCCTTCTCAAAAATTGTCTGGAACCCTGGGCATCTGCCAACAGGCGACACTCGACCCCGCGTGACACCGCACGCTCAAGCGCCACCATGATACGTTCCCCTGTCTCATCTACGGAAAATATATAGACCAGAATATGCACATGATGTTGTGCGGCATTGATATTCTCGACCATCAGGTCGATCACCACATCCGTATCGGCCAGCAATGTTGCTTTGTTACCGGACATAATGGGCATGTAGCCCAACCGTTCAGCCAGCTTGACCGTCGGCAGAAATTCCTGATCCACAATCGAGGACACATTTCCCCTGTGGGACATGTACCGCTTGCGTACATATTCCAGTCTTGTCAGTAGCGCCTTGCGTTTCGTCAATCGTCGATGCGGTAACCGGTTCTCGCCAATAAACAGGTATAACAGTAGCCCCGGCCAGGGCAGGAAAAAGATGACCAGTAGCCAGGTCATCGCCGTGCGTGGTGGGTGACGTTCGATCACAAGGCCCAGCATGACCAGTCTTACCAGCCATTCGCTGATATAATACAGCAATGACCAGGATGGAATGAATTCGTCGCTCATAGTATCCTTGCGCTCATCGCCATGGTGGATAGCTATTCACTGCGAAGCTCTTTCCGCAACTGTCTCAGTTTCTCCTGGTACACCTCGACATCCCCATAATCAGCGAAGCTTTCGGTCCGGTAATGTGGATTGGGAGTACGACGCGCATGTTTAATCGGGCACCAGTATTGCTCTGTTCTTGCAACAACCTCACGAACGTATTCGATAAGACCGTTACCATAACCACAGTACACACAATTGAATTTCTCAATTGCATTCAGATAGGCGAGATGTTGACGGTCTATCACCAGATAATCCGCACGCTTCACCAGAGGAATACCATAAATACGAAAACAGATCTGCTGATAGAGAAAAATCGCCAGATCCAGTAACAGAAGTGGAAACACAACACTGTAGATCACAGGTGCGGTCAATAGATGTACCAGCCTGGCATTGCGCAGATAAGTCCAGAGTCCGGTACGGTAACGTCGGTTAAATTTATGGACACCCTCATCAAAGATAACCCTGCCTTTTTTTAGTGTGTATTTAAATTGGGCACGCTTCTCGAACAGTAGCTGCTCAAACTCCTGTTCGAGTTGAAACTGGAGCTTGTGTATGTGATCGAGTATTTCATCAATTTTATATCGCGGCATGGTCAAGTCCTCTTGCCAGATTCTCTGTGTTAACGGATTCCACCACATCTCCATGCGAGTGGTTCTATGGACAGTGATAAAGTGACGCTTATATTCAGTGATAGATTTCCCAATCACTCCATCCGTTACAGAGATGTGTCTGTTTAAATGGATTTGTGTGACAAGCACCTCACTATGGCATTATAGCTAGTGTAGTGTCCTATATTGTTTGGCGTTTTAGGTAAATGAAAACAGACAACAAACAAAAGAGCAACTTTACTCTCTTGACAAGGGTCAGCCATTGCCTGCGAACCGCGTCTTGATCTGAATCATTTTGGGTCCTCTGAGTGTCACCTAATTATGGCTCGGATTAGTAACAATGACAGATAGCAAAAAAATCGGTCTGTGGTAAACCACAGCACTCGCAGTGGGCACCATGATCAGTGCCAGCATATTTTCTATATTCAGCCTCAGTACTCGCACCGCTAGCAGCATTCAAATAGAACAGATCACCCTGGTACTGGATGCAAAGAGAATTCATAGCATTCTCAATACCACAGCAATCTTTTTCTCTCTTACATGGGAATTTGTCTGATGACCAATATCTCAGAGAATATGATAAAGTGATCGAAATTGTCTACCGTGGCATCGGTGACTTTTGGTTCCTCAAACGAGCACTTCTGGAACTGGAAGAAGAAGCCGAAAAACTGAAAAATAAGGTGTTCCCCATTTATCACCGAGAACATAATATTTGGAACCCCTGATTAGGCTATCAGTTCACACACAACCAGGAGATAAACTATGCCACAACACATCCAGTCAACAAGCCGTTATCTATGCAGCCTGCTCATCCTGTTAATAGCTTCTTCACCATTACAGATGGTAAAAGCAGACTCCAGCCAGTCCTCACCGGGCAACTATTGCCCAGCTGCAGATATCCTTTTGATAACCGCCGAAGATCTGTCTTCCAGCCTGGAGCTTTTAATGCGATCCCGGGTAGCACAGAGCAGAGGTGCCTTCGCAGAAATGGCCAGCACACTTAATGCTGCAGGGGCCACACTGCAACAGGCAGCAAGCCGCGGCGCTGGTGCTCGAACTGCATTACTAATACACAGCATTATCCTGGCCAAAGTCAATGATAACTATGAGCAAGTATTGACCTGGTTTCCTCTACTTCACAGCGCCATACTTACCCTGCCAAATGACAGGGCCCAAAGTGCTGCCGAGGATGCCATTGGACGTGCCAAGGCAATTATGCAGGGAGAAGGAAAGGGCGACCCGTTAGAAGAACTCAGAAAAGCACGTCATTTTCTTACCTGCGATGGACTATATTTACCTTTACAGACAGCACTCGATGAACACACACGAATCGTTTCAAAAATTTATCAGAATCACAAACTATTAGTACCAAAAGACTATGACAAAATCATAAATTCGCTACGCAATGCTATGACCTTTATCTTGGAGAACAGTAATAATCCAATCCAGTAACCCCGATAGATCTTGTTTCATATACCAATAGAGGCGCCCTATAATTTCACAGCAAACATCAACTGGCTGTGTTCAGAACATATCCGGAATGCAATTTTTATCCCAGACATTCCTTCAGCCGCAGAAAATATGGAGCATAACCTATGTATAATACAGTTTATTTAGCAGGGCGGTAACAGTACTCACCACCCATCAAGGAGAACCCCCATGACTACCCTGTCCGTCAACATTCTGCTGGTGAGCATCCCTGTTGGTACCCGCCCAATCTTTGCTGGCTGGGCCATGGAAGAAGGTGGCCAGTATGGATGAATTATTCAAAATAAAACGGGTTCAAGCCCGCCAGATCCTCGACTCCCGGGGCAATCCGACCGTGGAGGTGGAATGCCGGCTTTCAGGCGGCGCGCACAGCCGGGCATCCGTACCCTCCGGTGCCTCCACTGGTAGCCGCGAAGCGGTCGAACTACGGGATGGTGATGCCCAACGATTTGGCGGCAAGGGGGTGTTGAAGGCGGTAGCCAACGTCAACGATAACATTGCACCGATCCTGTTGGATCAGGACGCCCGCCAGCAGGCGGTCATCGACCAGGCCATGATCACGCTGGACGGCACCCCCAACAAGGCCCGGCTCGGTGCCAATGCCATGCTCGGTGTGTCACTGGCCGTGGCCCGTGCTGCCGCCAGCGCGTGCAGCCTGCCTCTCTACCAGTATCTGGGGGGGCCGGGGGCTACCCGTCTGCCGGTACCACACATGAACATCCTCAATGGCGGCGTCCACGCCCATTGGCAGGGAGCGGACTTCCAGGAGTTCATGATCGCCCCTTTCGGAGCCGACAGCTTCCACCAGGCCCTGGAGTGGGGTAGCGAGATCTACCATGCCTTGCAGGCGCAGCTGGAAAAGCGCGGACTCTCGGTCGGTGTGGGTGACGAAGGCGGTTTCGCGCCCCATGTCCGTTCCAACGAAGAACCCTTTGAACTGATTGTCGAAGCAATTGGCCAGGTGGGACTGCGCCCGGGACAGGATGTCGGCATCGCCTGTGATCCCGCCTCCAGTGAATTCTTTGATGACGCGCACTACCACCTGCGAACAGAAGACCGCCGTCTCGATTCGACCGAGATGGCCGCTTACTACCAGCAACTGGCAGACAAGTACCCGCTGGTGCTGCTGGAAGACGGTATGGCCGAGGATGACTGGACAGGCTGGCAGACTCTCAACCAGGCTTTGGGCGATCGGATCGAGCTGGTAGGAGACGACATCTTCTGCACCAACCCGGCCATCATCGCCCGTGGCATTGAGCAGGATATCGCTAATGCGGTATTGATCAAGTTGAACCAGATCGGTACCCTGACCGAGACCATCGCTGCCACCCGCCTGGCCCGCGATCACGGCTGGGGGGCTTTCGTCTCCCATCGATCAGGCGAAACCGTCGACAGCTTCATCGCCGATCTGACAGTGGCGCTGGATACCGGGCACCTGAAAACAGGCGCACCAGCACGGGGTGAACGGGTGGAAAAATATAATCAGCTGCTGCGCATCGAAGAACACCTGGGCGATGCGGCGCGCTATGCGGGGGTCGACGCCTACTGCCGAAAACTGCGGTGATGACCAGACGTAGCCTGTTGATGCACACATTCCGGCCGATGCACCCCTGATACTCTGACACAAGGCGGATTTATAATGACACACCGACACTTTTATGACCTGATAACGCTGTCAATATTACTGGGCTGTTCCTTTGTTGGTGTCGCAATCACCAACATATCGCCAGCCAGTAGCCGCACATACTGGCTGGCCATGGTACCGGTATTTTTTCTTGCCAGCCTTGTCACTGAGTGGCCACACGTCCGCAACGGCAAATACTCCTGGAAGACGGTAATCTGGAATCACAGCCTGCAGTGGCTGGCACTGCTGGCAGCTATACAAATGGTATTTATTATCCAGCAGATTGGTCGTTTGAACAATGAAACGACCGGCCTGATACTGCTGTTGTTATTCGCGCTATCAACCTTTATAGCCGGCATCCGCATGGGCTGGGTATTCAGGCTGGCGGGGCTTTTTCTTGCCACCGGCCTTCTCGTACTGGCCTACCTCGAACGTTACCTGTGGGCGTTGGTACTCGTTGCTATTTTCATCCTGGTCATTCATCATTTCGTTAGACGGTACAATAAACAGGAGCAACCAGAATGAGAAAAAACTCCGAGCCGGCAGATAAAAGTTCAGCCGAGAACCCTATGCTGAAAGATGAAAATAACCCTGATCCACTCATAAGCGTCGAGAATCTTCACCGTGAAGTGAAGGAATGGCACAATGAACACGACACCTGGCTGCAGGATGCAGACCAGTGGCAACGCGAACAGAAGCTTATCAGCCTGCTGCTTTACAAAATGGAACGCGCATTACCTGACCAGAACAACTCGATGGATGAACACATCAAAATCATCAGGAGCCACAAACAGCGTTTAAACGCTTATGAAAAGGACCTTCGGGTTCTCCTGGCTAGAGACAAACCGTATCCCGGGAAACACGATGCGCTTCTGGAAGAACACAAGTTGCAGAAAAATCTGCACCGGCAGGAGCGAGCGCGGCATGCATTATTTCGACATACCCATCTGGCTGCGATGTCTGAACTGACCCGCCTTACCCAGATGCTGGAACAGACAGAAGAAGGATAGACAGCCCACTCGGCAAACACTGCGCTGTTTTTTATTTCAACACAATCTGTTATGTCTTATACAGTAGCGGCCAACTGTTGTTTCGAGGATTATAGGTGTTACCCTTATTCCCAGTGTGGGCAGAAACTTTCTGGAAATGATGGTATCGTATCCACTGTGATGGGGCCGTCACCCAGGTTGCAGACGGTTGTACGGGATAGAGACACAATCCTGCTATGAATAATTGGATTCCGCCATGTTGATTGGACTACTGGTTATCTGGCTGGTCACCGCCCTCGGGTTGTGGCTGGTTACCCTGCTGCTATCCGGCGTGCGGGCGCGCTCTGTTGGTGATCTGCTGATTGCCGCCCTGGTGCTTGGCGCCATAAACGCCTTCATCCGTCCCCTGCTGTGGATACTGACAATGCCGCTGACCGTGTTCACCTTCGGGCTGTTCGCATTGCTGATAAACGCCCTGATGATAAAAATAACTGCCGCCATGGTATCCGGGTTCGAAGTCGATCGCTTTAGTGACGCCCTACTGGCTGCGGTCGTGATGGCTCTGCTGGCCATTGCCGGGTTTATCTTTCTACAATGGTTTATGTTCGGCGCTGTCTTCTGGATGCAACCGGAGCCGGGGCATATGCGTGCGGGAATCTGAAGCGTAATGCCCCCAGGCATATCCGATCAGCGAAGCTTGCGAATGGCGTGGCCTGGACCTGGACAGCGTGGCCAACAAACTCGGCCCCGGCAAGGAAGAAGGCACAACGAACACACCACTTGACATGATCGTACTCAATAAACCGGATCGTTTCCACCTGCCCTGCGATGTCATAGACTGGGGCGATGACCTGGGGTCAAAGGCTGCCGCCTGTCTAAAGCAGCAAATGAGCGACAAGTTGATTGAACACCAGCAGAACATTACCGAACACGGTGAAGACATGCCGGAGATTCGTGACTGGCGCTGAGCGTAAATTCGGAAAAGGAGAACGGCAGTGCACTATTCAACAGAGCTTGAAACCACCATCAGGGATATGGTGCAGAAAGGTCACGGCATACTCGCTGCCGACGAAAGTTCACCGACGATCGCAAAACGTTTCAAGGCGATCGATGTTAAATCCACCGAAGAGAACCGGCGCGCCTGGCGCAGTCTGCTGGTATCGACCGGAGGTCTGGGTGAATATATCAGCGGCATTATCCTGTTCGAGGAAACGCTCGCACAAAAAACCGACGTGGGAAAAACTATTCTCGAGGCCGCCTGGACGCAGAAGATCGTTCCCGGTATCAAGGTCGACAAGGGTAAGGTTCCACTGGCTCTGTCGTCCGGTGACCTGATCACCCAGGGTCTTGATGGACTCGCGGAGCGCCTGCGCACCTACAAACAACAGGGTGCCCGTTTCGCAAAATGGCGGGAGGTCTATAGTATCGACAAACATGCCCCTACCCTGCACGGGATCGAAGCCAATGCCGAAATGCTGGCCCGCTACGCAGCCGTCTGCCAGGCCGAGGGGCTGGTGCCGATCGTGGAGCCTGAGGTGCTGATGGATGGTGACCATGACATCGACCGCTGTGCCGAGGTGACCGAACATGTGCTGCATGGGGTGTTCCACGCCCTGCACCGGCACGGTATTTCCCTCGAATACATGATTCTAAAACCAAACATGGTGCTGCCGGGCAAGGACTGCCGCCGTGCAGAGCCAGCTGAAATCGCCGACGCAACCATCCGGGTGCTCCGCCGCACAGTACCAGCGGCGGTACCAGGTATTAACTTTCTTTCCGGTGGACAGGATCCGGAGGAAGCCACGGCCAACCTGAATGCTATCAACGCCCAGCATCCAGACCAACCGTGGCTGTTGTCTTTCTCTTACGGGCGTGCCCTGCAACAACCGGTACTGCAGGCATGGCAGGGTAAACCAGAAAATATCGCCGCTGCACAACAGATCTTACTGAAAAGAGCGCGGCTTAACGCTGCTGCTCAATGTGGCGAATACGATGCAGACATGGAATAACCCGCAAACTGTCACCTGGCCGGACTGCAACAATTCTATCCGATATTTATCCACAACAATCTTTAAAGGAGTATAACTATGCGCGATTACAGAAACGTACCAAAACTGAACTGGCAGAACGACAAATCCACACTGGCCAGGATCAAGGCACAGGTGATACGCGAAGAGCCTCTGATCCTGCTGATGCCAGATGATTTCAAGCTCTCGATTGACGCCGAAGACTGCGGCTGCAGGCCTGACTCGGGCATGCTGCTTGAATGCCAGCCGCAGGCAGTGATGGCAGCACTGGCCAGGGATAACGACATTCCGGACCTGAACGAGATCGGTGACACCATCAAAATGGCGGGACTGAAAGTCGATGTGGACAACGAGGGCAAGCGCCTGATCATTCATGACTGACCGAGCCGAAGCTCACGCCACCTTCAGCAAGCATGCTAAAGGTACAAAAGAGTATTTGCCACAGGACACAGAGATTTAAATGATGTTTTTTTCACTCCATACTTTTTCACAAAGCCATTTCTTTTCTCTGTGTTCTCCATATACTCTGTAATGAACAGGTTCTGACTTTTCCATTTCCTGCGACCTTTTTACAACAGGCATGGTAGGATAAAAAGCCACAGTACAATTACCAGGCTCATGACCGATTACGATAACAGCAACACCAGGATTAGCGTGCACGAGATCATCGACGGGCGTCCGGTACCTGGCGACTGGGATGATTTTCTCGCACACCGAAATGATACAAAGCGTCTTTTCAGAGTCGACATATCCACCCAGGAGTCGGCATCTTTGAATAACATTATTAATGTTATTCACAAAAACCCCCTGATTGTAGAGCGCTGCCTGGATCCAGATTCAGTTTCGGGCGTTTATGCCTATAATAATATGCTATCCCTGCAGCTACCGATCCCAGAAGATTGGCAGGCCTCGGCGCATCCCAAACTGTCCATTCTCTGCCTTTCGAATGCTCTGATCACTATACGAACCAATACAATAACGGAATACTCCAGTGCTTTACTGAATAATCCAGCATCTATTCCCAATCAGCCGCTGGGCACGGAAGGTTTGTTATTCTCATTGCTGGATAACATCGTAGACCGGGCCAGTGAACTGACATTGAAGGCACGCCTTAGCGTCGAGCAACTGGAAACAGATATGCAACAGATTGTAGACGAAGAACGGCTTGGCCGGCACATTCTGTCTCTGAAACAGGCTGCAGCGCATTTCGAAATGGCCCTGGAAGCCAAGCACCGAACCTTGATGGCATTGCTGTCACTGGATACCGAACTCATCAATCTGCGTCGTATTCGAGAACCACTGCATGACGTCGTGGCACATGTTGAACATAGCCTGCGTTACATCGAACGCGTGGAAGACCACCTGGGTGAACTGGATCGGCACTTCCTGCTTTTATTGCATGATAGAACCAACAACCGCCTACGCCTTCTGACTATCATCTCAGCGATTTTTATGCCCCTGACACTGATAGCAGGTATCTACGGAATGAACTTCCGCTTCATGCCCGAACTGTCCTGGCACTATGGATACGGAACCGTGCTCCTCGTTATGCTATCGCTTGCACTGGGACTGCTTTGGTACTTCTACCGTAAAGGCTGGTTCCGCTAACCCCTGTCCGCCGTGAACACCGGAATGCTACCATGTCAGAACCACCGCGCTGTTCGATAAACAACAGAATCCCTTCTTCGCTGCCCGGTCTGTGCTTTACCCGTGAAAATGCAGGCGATCAATGCCCCCCCTTGAACTGTAACCCGGCTACGCACTAAGCCACATGAACAACAGACAACCACTGATCAGAGATTCACTTTGCTTGCCTAACCTTCATCAAAGGATCGGCCAACCAGCCTGGGCCAGTGTTGAACAATGCTCACACAGGACATGCCCGTGAGCATACCGACCCCTGCCATCCTGGTTATCAATGCCGGTTCATCCAGCCTCAAATTTGCTATTTATGCAATCAAAAAGAGGCCAACGACACTGCTCCGCCTTTACCTCGGTGCCATTGAAGATATGGACAGTGAAAATACAGCACGATTTAGCCTGCTCACGGGTAACGCCGAGCCGCTAGAGGATAAACAGATCGATGTAGTTGATCACCAACAGGCAATGACCTGGCTACTCGACTGGCTGGAGCAACATTCCAGGGAGTTACGCATCATCGCGGCCGGACACCGGCTGGTGCACGGTGGCCCCCGTTTTACCAAACCTGTGCGTCTTGATCGGCAGCAGCTTGAACAACTCCGTGATTATATTCCACTGGCACCGCTACATATGCCGCACAATCTCGCCGCCATCGAAGCACTCTGGCAATTACGACCAGCCCTGTCGCAAGTGGCCTGTTTCGACACCGCCTTTCACCGCACTATGCCGGAAGTGGAACAGATTTTTGCCCTGCCACGGCAATACTATGAACAGGGCATTCGCCGCTATGGCTTTCACGGCCTGTCCTATGAATACATCGCCAGTGTGCTACCTGAATACCTTGGTGAACAACAGGCCCAGGGGCGAATTATCGTCGCCCACCTGGGCCACGGCGCCAGCCTCTGTGCCCTGCACAGGCGTAAGAGTATGGCCACCAGCATGAGCTTTACGCCACTGGACGGCATTCCCATGGCGACCCGGCCCGGCGCACTCGATCCCGGAGTGCTGCTCTATCTGCTGCGGGAAAAAGGCCTGTCACTGAACGCGCTGGAGACGCTTCTGAATCATCAGTCGGGGCTGCTGGGGCTGTCGGGTTTTAGCGGCGACATGCGCCAGCTACTTGCCGATGAGCGACCCGCTGCAGCGCAGGCTATCACTTATTTTGTACACCATACCCAGCGCGCCATCGCTTCCCTGGCGGCCGCACTGGGTGGGCTGGACGCACTTGTCTTCACCGCCGGTATCGGCGAGAATGCACCTCTAATTCGTGCCCGTATCTGTCAGCAGGCTGCCTGGCTTGGCGTCGACATCAATGCCGAGGCCAATGCAAAAAACCGGCTACAAATCAGCCTGCCCGAGAGCCGCGTGTCGGTGTGGTGTATCGCCACCAATGAAGAATTGATCATCGCCCAGCATACCCATAAATTAATCACCGGGGATATCTGATCCTCGAAAGGAGAAAAGACAATGAACGGCACAACCACCCACCCCTTGTCTGCCAGGGAACTGGAACTTATCCACGCCTGGTGGCGAGCCGCCAATTACCTTTCCGCCGGGCAGATTTTTCTCATGGACAACCCGCTGCTTGAGAAACCACTGGCCACCGAACATATCAAGCCACGCCGTCTCGGCCACTGGGGCACTACCCCCGGGCTTAACCTGCTTTATGCACACATGAACCGTCTCATCAAACGCGAGGATCTCAATGCCATTTTCATCACTGGTCCTGGCCACGGCGGCCCGGCGCTGGTAGCCAGCACCTGGATGGAAGGCAGCTACAGTGAGCACTACCCGAATGTTTCGCAGGACCGCGACGGTATGCGCCGTCTGTTCAAACAATTCTCCTTTCCCGGTGGTATTCCCAGTCATTGCGCACCGGAAACCCCCGGCTCCATCAATGAAGGCGGCGAGCTGGGTTACTCCCTGTCTCACGCCTTTGGTGCAGTGTTCGATAACCCGGACCTCATCGCCCTTTGCGTGGTCGGCGATGGCGAGGCGGAGACCGGCCCACTAGCCACCTCCTGGCAAAGCAACAAATTCCTCAATCCAGCCCACGATGGCGCTGTGCTACCGGTGTTGCATCTGAATGGTTATAAGATCGCCAACCCGACCGTGCTGGCGCGCATTCCTGAAGAGGATCTGCTTGAGTATTTTAGTGGGCTGGGATACCTGCCCTTTGTTGTTGAAGGCTCGGAACCGGAATACGTTCATCAACGCCTGGCGCAGGTCATGGATGACTGCCTGTTGGAGATCCGCATCATCCAGCAACGGGCAAGGCAGGAAAACAACCATCACCTGCCACGCTGGCCGATGATTATTCTGCGCACGCCCAAAGGCTGGACCGGACCAAAGGAAGTAGATGGCCTGCGGGTGGAAGGCTACTGGCGTGCTCATCAGGTTCCCATCCCCGATGTCAGCACCCCAGCACATTTGAAAATTCTGGAAAACTGGATGAAGAGCTACAAACCTGAAGAACTGTTTGATGAAAAGGGCTGGCTGCGACCGGAAATCGCCGCACTGGCACCACAGGGCGAGCGACGCATGGGCAGCAACCCCCATGCCAATGGTGGCCAGCTGCTCAAGCCCCTGCGCCTGCCTGACTATCGTAACTATGCGCTGCCGCTCAAGCATCCCGGCGCTCATCTTGGTGAGGCCACGCGGCGTATGGGTGAATATCTGCGCGACGTAATGAAGCTCAATCTGGAGACGGCCAATTTTCGTGTCATGGGGCCGGATGAAACGGCCTCAAACCGCCTCGCTGCTCTGTTTGAAGTCACCGACCGGGCATGGATGGCCAAAACGTTTGACTATGACGATCACCTCAGTCCGGACGGGCGGGTCATGGAAATTCTTTCTGAACACACCTGTCAGGGCTGGCTGGAAGGCTATCTGCTCAGCGGCCGCCATGGCTTTTTCTCCTGCTACGAGGCCTTTATTCATATCGTTGATTCCATGTTCAACCAGCATGCCAAGTGGCTCAAGGTAAGTAAGCAGATCCCCTGGCGGCGACCGATAGCCTCGCTCAATATTCTACTTACCTCCCATGTCTGGCGTCAGGATCACAATGGCTTTTCTCATCAGGACCCCGGCTTTATCGATCACGTAGTTAACAAGAAAGCGGGCATCGTGCGCGTCTATTTACCCCCGGATGCCAACACCACGCTGTGCATAACCGAACGCTGTCTCAGGAGCCGCGACCTGATCAATGTCATCATCGCTGGTAAACAGCCCGAACCACAGTGGCTGGATATGGACGCCGCGATCAAACATTGTCACGCCGGTATCAGCATCTGGGAATGGGCCAGCAACGATAGCAATGGCGAGCCGGATGTAATCATGGCCTGCGCTGGTGATGTGCCGACCATTGAGACCCTCGCCGCTGTGAAGATATTGCGTGAACACCTGCCCCAACTGAAGGTTCGGGTCATCAATGTTGTCGACCTGATGACCCTGCAACCAGAAGAAGAACATCCGAGCGGTCTGAATGATCACGATTTCGATACCCTGTTTAGCATCGATAAACCGATTGTATTTGCCTTTCACGGCTATCCCTGGCTGATCCACCGGCTGACCTATCGGCGCAACAACCACGAGGGCATGCACGTGCGCGGCTACAAGGAAGAAGGCACCACCACTACCCCGTTCGACATGACCGTACTGAATGATCTGGATCGCTTTCATCTGGTCGACGATGTCATAGACCGGGTTGATGATCTGGGTTCAAAAGGCGCATATTTGAAACAGTTAATGCGCGACAAACTGATTGAACATAAAGAGTACATTACCGAACACGGCGAAGACATGCCGGAGATCCGTAACTGGGAATGGCCCCCCCCTGAAAGGGCTATCAAATAAAACGACGCAGGAAACCGCCCTGCAGGGCCACCCCATCAGCAGCCTGAGGAGAAGCTAAACATGATCGAGTCAGCCACCGAAAACACCCCAGCAACCGGGCTCACATCAACGGAAGCGGCCAAACGACTGCAGCAATATGGCCTTAACGCCCTGGAGGAGAAAAAGGTCTCCCCGCTGTTGAAGTTACTGGGTTACTTCTGGGGCCCGATTCCATGGATGATCGAAGTGGCGGCCATCCTTTCCGCCCTGATCCAGCACTGGCCCGACTTCTGGATTATCATCACTTTGCTGGCCTTCAACGCCGGGGTCGGATTCTGGCAGGAATACACCGCCGGCAATGCAGTGGAAGCCCTCAGGAAACAGCTCGCCCTGCGGGCCCGGGTGCTGCGCGATGGCCAGTGGCAGGCAATTGACGCCACCCAGCTGGTGCCCGGGGATGTGGTTCGCCTGCGCCTTGGCGACGTGATACCGGCCGATGTCAGGCTGCTGGGAGACGCTTATCTAAGCGTCGATCAGTCGGCTCTTACCGGGGAATCCCTGCCGGTTGCCAAACAGCTGGGAGATGACGCCTTCTCTGGAACCATCATCAAACAGGGAGAGGCGGTGGCCGAGGTCACCTCTACCGGCAAGAATACCCGCTTCGGAAAAACTGCCAGCCTGGTAGAACAGGCAAAGACTGTCTCCCACTTCCAGAAGGCAGTACTGACCATCGGCGACTATCTGATCTACGTCAGTCTGGCTCTGGTCATCGCCCTGGTGCTGGTGCAACTGCACCGGCATGCCCCGTGGCTGGAACTGGTGCAGTTCGCCCTGATCCTGACCGTCGCTTCCATTCCCGTCGCCATGCCGGCGGTGCTGTCCATGACCATGGCTCTGGGCGCCATGGCACTGTCAAAACATAAGGCCATCGTCACCCGGCTGGAGTCGATTGAGGAAATGGCCAGTATGGACATACTCTGTTCCGACAAGACCGGCACCCTGACCCAGAACCAACTCACCCTGGGCAACATCGAACTATTCAAGGCCCAGGATGAACAGGAAGTATTGCTGGCCGCCGCCCTGGCCTCGCGAGAAGAGGATCGGGACGCCATTGACGAAGCGGTGCTCCACGGACTCAGGGACAGGCATCATCTTGATCACTTCAACCAGACTGTCTTCGTACCTTTTGATCCGGTGCACAAACGCACTGAGGCGAGCATACGCGATAGCGAAGGGAAATCGTTTCGGGTCGCCAAGGGGGCACCTCAGGTCATCATGCAACTGTCGGCTCTGGCGGACGCCGAGCTGGAGCGGGCACAGAAGGTGGTGGATGACTTCGCCACTCAGGGCTACCGCGCGCTGGCCGTCGCACGTCAGACGCAGGAGAATGCGCCATGGATCTTTCTCGGCATTCTGTCCCTGTTCGATCCGCCGCGTGAAGACTCCGCCGAGACCATTGCCAGCGCCCGCAGCCACGGGGTCCAGGTGAAAATGGTCACCGGTGACAACGTCGCCATCGCCCGCCAGATCGCTGGCAAACTGGGACTTGGCACCAATATCCTGAAAGCTGACAGCCTGCCAACCGAGCATACCGGGACAGAAACGCCGAGCGACATCACGGAACGCGTGGAGAACTCAGATGGCTTTGCCGAAGTGTTCCCAGAACACAAGTTTTCCATCGTTAAAATCCTGCAGGGGCACAACCATATCACCGGCATGACCGGAGACGGGGTCAACGATGCCCCGGCACTCAAACAGGCGGACGTGGGTATTGCAGTCAGCGGCGCCACCGATGCCGCCCGCGCCGCTGCTGATCTGGTCCTTACCAATCCCGGCCTGTCAGTGATCATCAATGCAATAGAAGAATCGCGGCGTATTTTCGAACGTATGAACGCCTATGCCATCTACCGTATCAGCGAAACCATCCGCATCATGTTCTTTGTGGTGCTGGCGATGATCTTCTTCAATTTCTATCCGATCACTGCGGTGATGATCATTCTGCTTGCGTTCTTCAATGATATTCCAATCATGACCATCGCATACGATCACACCAATCTGGAAAAAGCCCCGGTAAGGTGGGATATGCGGCAGGTAATTACCGTCGCCACCGCCATGGGCATTACCGGTGTTATCGGCAGTTTCGGTATGTTGCTGATCGCCATGGACTGGTTGCACCTTGGCGTCGACCAGATCCAGACCTATGTGTTCCTGAAGATGGCGGTTGCCGGACATCTGGTACTGTTCGTGGCCCGCAGTAAGGGACACTTCTGGAAACGGCCCTGGCCAGCACCCATTATGGTCTGGTCGGCAGTTATCACCAAACTGGCGGCAACCTTGCTGGCAGCCTATGGTTTTGGCCTGATAACGCCCATCAGCTGGCCAGAGGTCGCCCTCATCTGGGGCTATTCCATCGGTTCCGCTTACCTAACCGACCTGGTCAAGGTCGCGGTCTATCAACGCTTTGGCCATCACACACCACGTCATCAAAACTTTCTCAATACGCTCAAGGACAGGTTTGTGCGCGGTTGGCATTGAAGCCAAAGAAAATAAACAACACAGAAATTGTCACCTGCATGACAGCGTAGCCACAAGCATACCTCCTGGAATGGCTTACCGCATTAAGGGTGGCGGGGCGTCTCGATAATAAGAGCATCCATGTCAGTTAATGAAACAGCCCGATAGGGTGGGCACCATGATCGGCACCAGCATATTTTCCATATTCGGTCTCGGTGCTCGAACCGCCGAGGCTGAATCATTTATCGTAACGGAAATTTTTGAAAGTGGAAGATGAAACTGAAAAACTGAAGCGCAAAGTGCTACCCATTCAGCACCGGGCTCAGTAAAGTTAGAACTGATTAAGTGATAAACCTGCAGCATTACACTAAGGAGATAAACTATGCCGCAACATAAGCATTCAACCAGTCTGTATTTTTACAGTCTGATCATGCGATCGCAGGCCGCCCTGGTCAGAGGGGATCTTTCGGAAATGGTGAACACACTGAATGCGACAGGCGCCATACTTCAACAGGCAACCAGCCGCGGTGCTGGCGCTCGGACTGCGCTGTTAATCGACAGTGTTATCATGGCCAGACCCAATGACGGCAACTGTTCATTCTTTACAACTTACCGCCAGAACATTACATGTCCCCGCTGCTGCGAACCTTTCTCGACTTTGTTCTTTCAGAGGATGGCCAGAACATCGCAGCCGAGGCAGAATATGTAAGGCTGGCGGGCTCATTATAGGTATGCGCGCGGGCTTATGTTCCCCTCGCATCGACGAACATAGTCCTGCTACTGGTATTAATTTCACTATTTTCAAAGGACCGACATCATGACCAACAAAACCACTTATATCCGCTGGTTTAGAGAACTAAACATAGATGATGTGTCGCTGGTAGGCGGCAAGAATGCCTCTCTGGGCGAAATGTATCAGGAGCTGAGTCCCAGGGGGGTACGCATTCCAAACGGTTTTGCCATCACTGCCCAGGCCTATCGCTACATACTGGAACAGGCCGGCGCATGGGACGCCCTGCGTGCAAGCATGGATGGATTAAACCCGGACGATATGGATGATCTGGCTCGGCGCGGGGCCAGGGCCCGGGATATCATCTACAGCGCCGGTCTGCCGAAGGATCTGCAGCAGGAAATTCTGCAGGCCGCTCAGCAGTTAAATGATGAATATGGCGAGGGGCTCAGTCTGGCAGTGCGCTCATCCGCCACCGCCGAAGATCTGCCCACCGCCAGCTTTGCTGGTCAGCAGGACACCTATCTCAATGTCTCAGGCGACGCCGTATTGCTGGATGCCTGCCGCCGTTGTTTCGCCAGCCTGTTTACTGATCGCGCGATTCACTACCGCATCGATCAGGGTTTTGATCATTTTAAAGTGGCGTTATCCATCGGCGTGATGAAAATGGTGCGTTCCGATCTGGCCGCCAGCGGCGTGATGTTCTCACTCGACACCGAGACCGGTTTCCGCGACGTGGTCTTCATTACCGGCAGTTACGGTCTGGGTGAAAACGTGGTTCAGGGTGCGGTGGAACCCGATGAATTCTATGTCCACAAACCCACTTTCGCACAGGGGCACCGGGCCGTACTGCGCCGCCATCGGGGCGGCAAGGCAATCAAAATGATCTACACCACCGGCCATACCCGGGCCGCGACCCTCAACGTCCCTACCCCTGAAACAGACCGGCTGCGTTTCTGCATCGACGACGAGGATGTGCTGCAACTGGCCGATTACGCCATCAAAATCGAACAGCATTACAGTGAACAGGCGGGACACACCAAGCCCATGGATATGGAGTGGGCCAAAGATGGTCTCGACGGCAAGCTTTATCTGGTCCAGGCGCGGCCGGAAACAGTCGCCTCGCAGCAGAAAGGAACCATCCTTGAACAGTTTCATTTACAGGGTGGCGGCAAAATTCTGGCTCGGGGCTATGCCATCGGCACCCACATCGCCACTGGCAAGGCCCGTTATATTTCTGATGTTGCCCATCTGCACGAGTTCCAGCCTGGCGAGGTACTGGTGGCCAACACTACCACTCCGGACTGGGAGCCGGTAATGAAACAGGCTGCCGCCATTGTCACTAATCATGGCGGCCGCACCTGCCACGCCGCCATTGTTGCGCGAGAATTAAATATCCCCGCCGTGGTCGGCTGCGGCGACGCCACCGACAGCATTCCTGATAGCGAGATGATCACCATCTCCTGCGCAGGCGGTGACGAAGGTCGGATCTATCAGGGTGAAATTCCCTTTGAGGTAGAACGCACCGATCTGTCCGACCTGCCCCGTCCTCACACCAAAATTATGATCAACCTGGGCAACCCGGATCTGGCCTTCTCCACCCGTTTTTTACCCAACGATGGCGTTGGCCTGGCGCGACTGGAATTTATCATCAATGAGTACATCAAGGCTCACCCGATGGCCCTGCTCCACCCCGATCGGGTAAAGGATAAAAATGAGCGCAGGGCGATTGAAACGCTAATCCATGGCTATCAGGACGGCGCGGAATTCTTTATCCAGAAACTCTCGGAAGGCGTAGCCACCATCGCCGCCGCCTTCTGGCCCAAACCAGTGGTAGTGCGTATGTCCGATTTTAAAACCAACGAATACGCTACCCTGCTGGGTGGTCGCGGCTTTGAACCAGAGGAAGACAACCCCATGATCGGCTTTCGCGGCGCCGCCCGATACACCCATCCCGCCTATGCCGAAGGCTTCGCACTGGAATCTGCGGCGATGAAACGAGTGCGTGACGACATGGGACTGATCAACGTGAAGCTGATGATCCCCTTCTGCCGCCGGGTGGGTGAAGGCGAACGGGTGCTTCAGGCAATGGCAGACAATGGATTAAAGCGTGGCGAGAATGGGCTGGAAATCTATGTGATGTGCGAAATCCCCAACAACGTGATCCTGATCGATCGTTTCGCGCAACTGTTTGATGGCTTTTCCATTGGCTCCAACGATCTCACCCAGCTCACCCTGGGCGTGGATCGGGATTCGGAAATTGTCGCCTTCGATTTCGATGAACGCGACGAGGGCGTAAAAGAAATGATCCGCATGGCGGTGGAAGGCGCGCGGCGCAATCAGCGCCACTCTGGCCTCTGTGGCCAGGCCCCTTCCGACTATCCGGAAATGGCTGAATACCTGGTTGAGATTGGCATTGATTCCATGAGCCTGAATCCAGACACAGTGCTTGCCACTACCCGCCATGTGCTGGAGGTCGAGAAAAGCCTTGATGCCGGTAAAGGAAGGCGATAGACAAACATCTGTAGGTTCGCCTACTATAAAAAACTCAGCGAAAGCTGTCCGCTGATGTTGCTGGAAGATGGCATGGCCCAGGATGACTGTGATGGCTGGAAACAGTTGAACCAGGCAATCGGCTAGCGTATCGAACTGGTCGGTGATGATCTGTTCTGCACCAACCCGGCTATCATTACCCGCTGCATCAAAGGAATTTGAAAATACCTTAAGCTATATTGCCAGTGCTCCAGGTAATGGCGGCATTCCAGAAGGCGATAACGCGATATTCATGTTCATACCCAAGTTTTGAAATCGTGCCCGTGTCCAGGGCAAGACGTTGTCCGGCTTCGGCGGGAAAACCTGTCCAGCGCGAAGCGAGAATACGCAGAAAGTGCCCATGGGCGAACACCAGCACATCGCCATCGGTCTGGATAAGTTGTTCAATGGCATTATCTGCTCGTTGCCCGACATGATGCAGTGTTTCGCCATGATGAATATTGGCGTTCCAGGTAACCCAGTCCCGACCCCACTGCCGGCGGATATCAGCAGTAGTGCGGCCTTCAAATTCACCGTAGTCCCACTCGCACAACTGCGGCATAATTCTCGCGTTCGGGAAACCCGCCAGGCCGGCGGTTTCCCTGGCACGGGCCAGGGGTGATGTAAAAACAGCCGCAAAATGGATTCCGATCCGGTCAATTCCCCGGCCCAGTTCACGCGCCTGACTCCGACCATGGGCATTCAGGGAAACATCCGTCAAGCCGGTATGCTTGCCTGCAGCACTCCAGTCAGTTTCGCCATGACGTGCAAGCCAGATCGTGGGAGGTCTTTTCATGCCACCAATTTGTTGAGTAGGGGTTTCATTAATTGTCAGATAAAAATAAGCCGGTGTTGGTTGGCGGCAATCCTCATCGCGCCTGGTTTACGGTACACTACTCGTCATGGAATTTTAATTCAATCCACCCGGAGATACAGCTGATGAACCGTTTGTTTAACACAGTACGCCATTCTGTGCTGGCTATTATTCTGGTGCTACTCGTTCCTGCTGCCCGTGCCTACGATGAAGTAAATCCCCGGGCCTGGACACTATTGTCTACCCCTGAGGACTGATGACCGGGTTCTTGAACAATTGTCTATCACGTTGGATCAGGTCGCGAAAGCACAACATACCATGGAGAGTAAGGACGGCGGCACGTACAAGGTGGCTGATTGATGCGACACTTACTGCCAAAGACAGCGAGAACTACCAGCAACTGCTCGGCTGGTTCCCGCTCCTGCACTTGTCCCTGCTGACGCTGCCCGATGTTGCGGAAGTTCGCTCCGCAGGAACAGAACTGGGTCTTGCCGAGGATATCCTGCAAGGAGACGGCACGGGAGATGCGCTGAAGCATTTGTGTATCTCAGCTCACTATCTGGGCTGCGATAAACAAACTCGACATTCCGCTCAAGCAGGCCAACGATGTCCTGACACCGCTGTATATAAAGGTTGCACAGGGGGCCAGCCGCTTTTGATAAGGTTCTTAGCTTGTTACGCACTGCGTTAAATGCCGCGTTTGAACGAGCGGCTTCTGTAGGGAATCCCTGATGCCCCCGGTGCAAAACCTGTATAGCTCAGGCTGTCATGCGAATGACAATACGAATTAAAGGTCACGGATCAATCGACGCAGATCACTCCTGGCTTTCTCATAACTGGACTTCATATTTTTACCGGTGCTTGCTTCAATAGCGTTAACCTCACCAGCCACCGTCACGATTTTGCCTTTCAATGTACCGTTAGCAGCGTTGATGGCGCGGTTCAGGGAGTTCTTGACCAGCTTCAGGTTGTAGGCCAGCGCGGCATCATCATGATCGATCAATTGCGATATCTCGGCATAACCCAGCTCCAGCTTGGCGTCTATCAGGTTCTTTTTAACTTTGCTGGCGCCGTGCAGTTTTTGCCAGCCAGCACTGATGTTTTCGGCTTCATGTTCGGACAGGGCCACCGCTCTTTGCCAGAGACCGGCGAGCCTGGATTTGGCATGTTCAGTATTTGCCGATAGGTCTTTCGACAGTGTCCGGACAGTCTTCTCCATCTCAACCAACTTCTTTTGCGTGCGCTTATCGGCATTACCTTTTGCCTGCGCCAACCAACCACTGGCAGCGGCCAGATCGGCCCTGGCAGCGTCATAGCGCCCGGCGGCATAATCGCGGATGGCTTGCGTGATGCTGTTGCGCGACTGGGTGAGCGGCGATTCGACCGCCAGGGATAGGAATTGCACGTTATCCTCTGCAACGGCCAGCATTTTATCAGCGGCTTCAGGCTTGTTGTTCGCCAGCAGTCCCTCGGCAGCAATAACAGCCTGAGTCGTACTCGACAACGGCAGGTCAATCTCCGTATAGATCAATGTATCCTGCACTGCTTCCAGTTCCGTCCTGGCACCGGCTTTCTTGCCCTTCTTCAGATACTGCCGGGCTTTCCCCAGGTGTTTGCGGGCTTGTTCGACCGGTAATATATCTGCGATATCCACTAACTCGGCGTCGATGGGAACGAGGTCCAGACCCACTTCCTCGCTCGTCCTGTAATCCAGCTGTTTTTTTGCGGCCCATATATGGTCAATAATGCTGGCGGTTGGGCGTACAGACCTGATAATTTCGAGCAGCGTGCGGGCCTGCTCCAGATTTACCCTGGCCTGACCCAGGTCTTCAGCATGAATCGCGGCCCGCGCATTGGCAATATGCCGTAATACCCTGGCGGCAGAACGGGATATGATGCGCTCCTCGGCGCGGCTGACAGTGCGCCCCGGGACGACACTGACTTCTTCATGAAGGCCGACCGCCGGAACGGTTTGTGCGGTGACGGTGACGGTGGCGACCAGCATAGCGGCGACCAACAGGCTCAATAAACCAAATCGTGGTAGATTTTTCATAGGCTGTTCTCCTTTGTTGAAAAGTTTTGAAACAGCCCGTATGCCAGACTGAGACCTTACTCGTTACTAGTGTAATTTTAGCGATAACAAGCGTAGTTACCTGTCACCTGCATGACATCCCTGACAGTTCCATATTGGAGAGAAAAAGAGGAAAGAGGATCTTACTAAACAGTGCGTTGTTTATCCGACATGTTATTTACAGACCGTCGGCAGCAGGGATGCTGCCGCCGAGTGTACAGGGATGTATTTACAGCGTGTCTGTAAATAACATGTCGGATAAACAACGCACACCCTAGCAGGAATTGCAGACGGGTAGCGATTATACCCGCTACTCATGTGACAAAAAGACTTCCGCCTGCTCTTTCAGCGCCTCCAGTTTCGATACGGCCAAGTAGTTGGAATGACTGTTCAGCACTCCTTTGCCGCGGAACACCTGCAGATGTTTGTTGACCACTTGCCGGGTCGAACCAATCATGCGTGCAAGAGAATCCTGATTCAGGTCATGGATCAGTCTGACGTCGTGAGATGCGTTTGCAGCAGAACGATCAGGCAGGGTGTGGCGCAGGATCAACCTGGCCAGTCGGGTTACAGTATCTTTCATGGCCAGATCAGCAGCCAGATCCTCCATCCTGCGCATTTGCGCGCCCAGGTAAGGTAAAAAATTACGATTGAATTCAGGATGACAGCTTATCCACTCACGCACGAGCCGACTGGGGGCACTCAGCAAATACAAATCATCCAGGGCCGTTGTCATAGACTCGTGCGATTGATCATCCAACAGGTTGATGATATCGAAACCATCCCCAGGGCCCAGCAGAAAAAGAATAATCCGATCACCCGATGCAACATCAATACGTTCCACCTTGACGCGCCCATTAATAATCAGGTAAAAACGCTGCAATAATGAAGGTGCATCTACTTCGACACCCTTACGCCACGTAATGTGAAGGAACCGTTCAAGCATGTAACTCAGGATTTCATCAGACAGGCCGCTGAACAGGGGCGATAGCGCAAGTTTGCTTTTGCAATGCAAGTAAAGAGGAGAACCTGTATTCATAGAGTTTCTGTCCAATATATTTTTTTATCTGTGCTACTTCACAGCAAGCCGGTTTAATGAATATCAGATTTTTTATCAGAACCAAGTTTGATCATATAATCTACCGCTGCTTCCACCCGCGCATCAGAGCAGATATCGCAACCGCCCTTGGGGGGCATGGGGCCATCGCCTTTGATGGCAACCTGGTAAAGGTGATCGCGCCCCTGATCACGCAGGATCTGGCGAACCCGGCGCTTATACACTTCGGGTGCACCTATAATTCCGGTCTCATGACAGGCGCCGCAGTTACTCTCGTAAAGTTTTCGACCGGCTTCCTTATTCAATGGTGTTTGCACCCCTTCCACCGGAGGCGACAGGCTCTTTACTGATTTCAGATAATCAGCAATGGCGAGCATGTCTGCGTGGCGCAGATACCTCAGACTGTTATGCTCAACGTCGCTCATGGGACCCAGCAACTTTCCTCCTGTGGGTTTAATATCATGCATGAATATTTTTGCAACCGTGCCGGGCGACAGGCTTCGGAGTCCTTGTGCATTAATGCTTGGCGCGAAATAGTCTTCAACAAAGGCCCCCGCCAGGTAATACTTTGTTTTTGGAGTTCCCAGTATATTCAGCTTGGTATGACACAGGGCACAGTGACCCGGGCCTTCGACGATGAATGCTCCCCGGTTCCAGCTCTCAGACTTTTTTGGGTCGGGGATGTACTGTCCTTTATTAAAATCAAAATACAGCAAGCGCCAGCCGAATTGCAGCCAGCGGTAGTTGAACGGCCATTCCATTTGCGACGGTTTGTTGATGTGTTTTTCGGCAGGAATGCGGTCCAGATAGGCCTTGATCGCCAGCACATCCTCGCGACTCATACGATTAAAATAATTATAGGGGAAAACGGGATAATAATAGCTGCCATCCGGGCGGATACCCTCTCTCACGGCAGTGACAAAGTCCTCCTTACTCCAGTTACCAATGCCTGTGTCTTTATCCGGTGTGATATTCGGGACAAACAATGCACCAAAAGGTGTGTCGATACGCAAACCACCGGCGAAGGGAGTGCCCCCATTCCCGATATCCGTGTGGCAGGCCATGCAATCGCCCAGCTTCACCAGGTATTCGCCGCGTGCAATCTGCGCCTTATCGGCACCCGCTTCAATATGAGCTGAAGGATATTCCGGGTAGTGCAAGGATATGTTGTTTGCGATTGTGTCCGCGGATAATTCCAGGGGCAACAACACGACAATAAACAACGCCAGCAACCGTACCCACCATTTATTATTTCGCTTTTTATTTCTCAATTAATGACACCTCTAAAAAACAACGGCTCTTCGCAGGTTTTGTTTCGGTTTTGTTTCGGTCAAACTTATGGTTGAGTCATACAGATGACAGAACGAAAAGTTTGACCTCGATCAAGGTATTGACCCTGAAAATATTTTAGCATACATTTACTTTGTCAGTTTGCGGTTGGTTCTGACAAACTGACATGACAGCCGGATGCGCCATTGTTCTGCTGTGACCGGCATCTTATCGCTATACAGTAGCCCCAGCGCCCAACCAGCGGGGACACAAACCACAGCTATACTTGCACTGGCTCTTTACCTGACGACCACAGCTGCGCTGGCAGTACCCAGTTTTGCGCGTCAGACCGGTATGGCATGCGGCGCATGCCATACGATATATCCGAAGCTGACCGCATTTGGACGTGATTTCAAGCTCAGCGGCTATACCATGGCGAATACGAAGCAGATCGAGGGAACCGGAACCGATAAGCACCTGAAAATCAACGAGATCCCACCGCTTTCAGCGATGCTACAGGTCGGATTTACCCACCTGAACAAAGAGATTCCGGATCAGCAAAACAACAACGTGGAGTTCCCGCAGGCGCTGAGCCTCTACTATGCCGGAGAAATCAGTCCGCACATGGGTACCTTCCTGCAGGTTACCTACAGCCAGCCGGATGATAACTTCAGTTTCGACATGGCAGACATCCGCTACGCCAAACGCACAACGCTCGGCAGCCGCGACATGCTCTATGGCGTGACCCTTAACAATGCGCCAGGTATGGAGGATGCGTGGAATACCACGCCGGCGTGGACGTTTCCTTATACGGCCTCCGATACAGCTCCTGGTCCCGCCGCAAGTCCTCTCGTCAATAATTTCATGAATGTTGCAGGTCTCGGTGGCTACGCCCTGTGGGATGACCACTGGTACGGTGCGGTGACCTTTTACCGCAGCGCCCCGTTGGGACAGGGCGCGCCATCCTCTGCCGGGTCGGTAAGCAACGTTGCACCTTACGCACGCTTCGCCTGGCAGGGATATTTTTCGAACCGGGCCTACCTGGAGATTGGCACTTACGCTTTATACGCCGATTTCTTGCAGGGTATGATGGCTGCTGGCACAGCGGGGCAGTACGATAAATACACCGACCTGGCCCTGGATGCAACCTACCAGCTTCCGTTGAATAACAACCGTCTGCTTTCCATGCATGCCATCTACATCCACGAAAATCAGACACTCGATTCGAGCTTCGCAGCGGGTTTGTCAAGCAACCGTAACAATACCCTCGAACAGTTCCGCGCCGATGCTAACTACGAGTTCGGTCACGATGGCCAGATCACGCTGGGGTACTTCAAAACCTGGGGAGACAGCGATCCGATCCTGTATAGAGACAGCACCGAAGCGGTAAACAACAGTGCCAGCGGTAGCCCCAACAGCGCCGCCTTCCTCGCCGAGGTCGATTATCTGCCATGGGAGAACACCAAGTTCTCACTCCAGTACACGGCCTACACCAGGTTCAACGGCGGTAACAAAAACTATAACGGAGCAGGGCGTAACGCGTCGGATAACAACACACTGTACCTGAACAGCTGGTTCATGTGGTAGGGAGCATGTCTTGCCGCTGGGTCACGTGGTTGATGTTTGTGCCATTCGTGGCACTCGCGGACAAACCGCCAACTGATGTTGATGCACGGTTCGCTATCATCCAGGAGCAGCTCGATGCACTGAATAAACGCCTTGAGCAACTGGAGCAGATGCCTCAGTCGCCCTTGCCACCACCAGGTGCAGCTACCGATACGACAGTTACCGATGTAGTTGACAGCCACCCACCCACAGTGCCTCCCCGCGTACAACCTGAACTGGCAGCCTACCAGGGAGTCGAGGCGCTGCGCACAAACTGGAAGCAGTTACAACGCGGCTTATCGCGTACTGAACTACGCCACCTTCTCGGCAAACCACGTTCGGAACTCACATTGGATCAACAAACACTGTGGTATTACCGCTATCCCGGTATCGGCGGTGGCTCGGTAATGCTGGATAGCAAGGGTAAAGTAACAGGCTGGCAGGAACCGCCGTTTCGTGGCTGGTAAATGATGCCGTGCGACATCAGCCATAACGGCCTGTGATGTAATCCTCTGTCTGTTTCTTGCCTGGATTGGTGAACAAGGTATTCGTATCCGAATGCTCGATTAACTCGCCCAGATACATAAGGGCCGTATAGTCGGAAACCCGCGCCGCCTGTTGCATGTTGTGCGTCACAATAACAATAGTATAGTCATCCTTTAGCTCACTGATCAGCTCTTCTATCTTGAGTGTGGAGATGGGATCCAGCTCCGAAGCGGGTTCATCGAATAAAAGAACCTCCGGTTTTACAGCAATTCCGCGAGCAATACACAGACGCTGCTGCTGACCGCCTGACAGCTGCGTGCCAATCTGGTGCAACTTATCCTTGACCTCATCCCACAATGCCGCCTTTTTCAGCGCCCATTCAACGCGATCATCCAGATCAACGCGCGATAACCGTTCATAGAGCCTCAAACCAAAGGCGATATTGTTATACACTGACATCGGAAATGGGGTCGGCTTCTGAAACACCATTCCCACTTTTGCGCGCAGAGAATTCAGATCCTGATCCTTGCAGAGAATATTGTTGCCATCCAGCATTACACGTCCACTGGGTCGCTGATCCGGATAAAGTTCATAGATACGGTTGAAAACCCGTAGCAAGGTGGATTTACCACATCCGGAAGGACCGATAAAGGCAGTAACCTTTCTCTCGGGAATGTCCATGCTGATACCATGCAAAGCCTGAAATTCCCCATAATAAAAATCCAGCGATTCAACTTGTAATTTGGGAGATTGAAAATTTATGACAGTGGCAGTATGCGCACTGTTATCCTGGTTAATTGTCATCGCATTTTCCACGAAAGTTGCGTCATTAAACATATCGATACTCTCTCTATTTATGATGATGGGTGCCCTGATTTTTTAGTTCGTAAAAACAAACGGGCAAGAATATTCAAGCAGAGAATACTGAACGTAATCAGCAGTGCCCCCGCCCAGGCGAGATGTTGCCAATCGTCATACGGACTCATTGCAAACTGGAAAATCACAACCGGCAAGTTTGCAATCGGCTGGTTCAGGGATAAACTCCAGAACTGGTTGTTCAGTGCGGTGAACAGCAACGGTGCCGTTTCTCCAGATATGCGCGCCACCGCCAACATGACGCCGGTCATGATGCCGGTTTTGGCAGCACGGTAGACAATGTGAGTCATAATCTTCCATTGAGGTGCTCCCAGGGCGGCAGCAGCCTCACGTAGTGAGTTCGGAACCATGCGCAACATATCTTCCGTCGTGCGCACCACTACGGGTATTACGATCAGCGCCAGTGCAGCCGTCCCTGCCCAGCCTGAGAAATGTCCCATACTCACCACCATGACCTCATAAATGAAAATACCGATAATGATAGACGGAGCACTGAGGAGAATGTCATTGACAAAACGTATCATCGACGCAAGAAACGAGGTGTGGCCGAATTCGTTGAGATAGGTTCCGGCCAGAACACCGATGGGTGTACCAATCGCCATACCCATAACCGTCATGAGTAAACTGCCGACTATCGCGTTTGACAGCCCCCCTGCACTGCCTGGTGGAGGAGTAATCTGCGTGAAAACATCCATGCTGATCCACTGTAAACCATTGCTCAGCAGCGTCCACAACAACCAGATCAGCCAGAACAGACCAAACACGGTCATCAGGATCGACACGGTGAGGTTAAAATAGTTGATAAAGAGACGTCGTCGATAGAGATTCATTACCTCAAACCTCAACTATGCTTGCCTTCACGAGCTGTCAGATGCATCAACATAAGCCTGGCGAGCGCCAGGATGATGAAAGTGATAACAAACAGAATCAAACCCAGGGCAATCAATGAAGAACTGTAAATTTTTTCCACGGCCTCAGTGAACTCATTGGCCAGTGTCGAGGAGATGGTACTGCCCGGCATAAACAGTGAGGCATTGATTTTATGGGCATTGCCTATCACAAAGGTAACCGCCATGGTTTCGCCCAGAGCCCGCCCCAAACCCAGCATGATGCCACCGACTACACCGACTCTCGTATACGGCAAGACAATGTGCCACACCACTTCCCAGGTAGTCGCACCCAATGCATAGGCCGACTCCTTGAGCGCCGCAGGTACAACTTCAAATACATCACGCATGATCGAAGCAATAAAGGGCAATATCATAATGGCGAGAATCAGGCCGGCTGTAAACATGCCGATACCCATCGGTGGTCCCTGGAATAACAGTCCCACGACCGGCCAGTTACCGAGATGGCCACTGATCCAGGGTTGGATATGGTCAGCAAACAAGGGTACGAAAATGAACAAGCCCCACATACCATAGATGATACTGGGGATAGCTGCCAACAACTCAATCGCGACCCCGACCGGGTGCTTGAGCCAGGCTGGCGCCAACTGAGTAATGAACAGCGCAATGCCAAAGCTCACCGGGATAGCAATTAACAGGGCGATAGCTGACGTTACCAGGGTGCCAAAAATCGCGACCAGCGCACCGAACTGTTGGGTAACCGGATTCCATTGCGAACTGGTCAGAAAACCGAAACCGAATTTCTGGAAGGCGGGCCAGGCGCCGATCATTAAAGATACGACAATTGCCACAACTATCATGAAAACTAACAGGGCCGAAAACAGTGTTGAGCCCCGAAATAAGGTATCGAGCCACCTGTCCCTGTGCAGGCTCGAAGCGGCAGTGACAGTGTGGCTGCTGGAAACTGATGTGTTTAAACTGGCCTCCCCTCTCACTGCGCCACGCTGGCACTCAGAATGGGTTCACCGGTTTCAGACTTGATTTCTTTCGCCCAGGTGCGCTCAACCAGGCTCACGACATCGGACGGAATCGGCACATAATCGAGCTTCTCGGCCATCTTCTGCCCGTGGTGGTAGGCCCAATCGAAGAATTTGAGTACCGCCGCAGCCGTCTTGGGCTTGGTCTGGGTCTTGTAGACCAGGATGAAAGAGGCGCCGGTTATCGGCCAGCTATTGGCACCCGGCTGGTCGGTCAAGACCATGTAGAAGCCGGGTGCGTGCTTCCAGTCAGCATTCGCCGCTGCGGTCTGAAAATTCTTGCTGATGGGCGAAACAAAATTACCGTCCCGGTTACGCAGTTGAGCATAGGACATCTTGTTCTGAAGCGCATAAGCATATTCAACATAGCCGATTGAGTTCTTGATACGGCGTACATAGGAGGCGACACCTTCATTACCCTTACCACCCACCCCCACAGGCCAGGCTACGGCTTTGTTGTTACCGACCTTCTCCGCCCATTCCTTGCTGACCTTGCTCAGATAGTTGGTGAAAATCCAGGTGGTGCCGGAACCGTCAGAGCGGTGTACAACAGTGATGCCGCTATCAGGTAAATGTACACCCGGGTTGTTTGCCTTAAGACGGGCATCATTCCACTTATTGATTTTGCCCAGGAAAATATCAGCCATTTGTTCGGAAGTCAGCTTGAGCTCACCCGGCTTAACACCCGGGACGTTCACGACTGGCACAACACCCCCCATGATCATAGGGAATTGTATCAAACCGGACTTATTCAGATCCTGCAACTTGAGGGGCGCATCGGAGGCACCGAAATCCACGGTCCTGGCCTTGATCTGCTTGATGCCACCGCCAGAGCCGATGGACTGATAGTTCATTTTTACACCCGTCTCTTTGGCATAGGCTTCTGCCCACTTGGCATAAACAGGGTATGGGAAGGTTGCACCGGCACCCGAGATAATGCCCTCGGCACTGGCCTGGCCGTTCAACAGGCCGACAGACAGCAAGGCTACTCCGATGAAGATATTTTTTGTGAGGCGTTTTGGCATTTTGTGCTCCATACAGACTGGGAAAATAAGTTTAATTAGTGAAGGCCTGAAACCCGTCACTGCTTTGATAAATCCAGGTGGTCTATGCGTTTTGTGTGGGTTGAAAACAACGGTATTTCCAGGTAGTGGCGGAAGGAATACCACCACAGTCTTCAGCTTCAGGATCCATCATAGACCTGATCTATGAGCTGGTTTCCATAGACCAGTGCTAAATATAACAACGCCAGATGACAACCATGTGACAGAAATATGAAGAAAATATGACAGCTCTGAATATCGCCTAATTATGGTTCGGGTTAGTAACAATGGTCTTCCAGCAGGCACATTGACGGCAAACAACAGCATCCGGCTTATCGGAAGCACTTGCTGCTGATCGTACCGATATCAGGTGTAACAACCTTCTGCGTATTCCCGCGCGCGACTGCCAGTGGACGAGTACCCGCCGAGCGCAGTGCGATACTGGAAAATCCGATAGCACCGGACTGGCTGACAATAGCCAACTCCACAGCGCCTGGAACGATACTTTTATAGAAGGTCGTCACCTGTCATGCATCAATCGACGATAGCCACCGCCAATAAGAGCGGCAATATCCAGCAACAGACCCGGCAACGGTGAATGCAGGCGATAAGCCAGATAAACCCCGTGCCACTCTGGACCAAATTTTTCCTTGAAGCTGCGCAGACCCTTGTAACTATAAAAATGGTTACCGTGCTCGAATGCCAACCGTGCCACCTTCTCCGAGACACGGGCGTGGCGCGACTGACCAACACTGCTAAGAGGAGCAACACCCAGATCGAAATAACGGTAACCGCTGTTGCGCGCATATTCAATAAGCTGTACGAACAAAAAATCCATGGTACCTTTTGGTGCCGTAGGCAAACTGCGCATCAGATCGATGGTTAGCTGTTCGTGCGATCCGTAGGCAGGCATCAGTGAGGCGAATGCCACCGCCTGCTGACCCTGTCTGACCAGTGCCAGCGGACTGCGTTGCAGGTAGTCACGATCAAAGCGGCCCAGCGAGAAACCTTTCTCGGCTGTGTGTTTACTGACCAGCCAGGCATCGGACACGGCTCGCAATTCCCGCCACAAGGTCTCATTCAGAGGATGCTCCAGTATCTCGAAGCAGACCCCGGCACGTTCCGCCTGGCTGATACTGTGTCGTAGCGATGCGCGGTTTTTGCCTGCCAGCGAAAATGTCGTCACCGGCACTAGCGCCAGTTCGCCGAGTTTAAAAAGTTTGAAACCCAGGTCGTGATACAACCCGAGACTGGTTTCAGAAACCTCATAAAATACTGGCTCCAGATCGTATTGATCAGCGAAGCTGTAGAACTCCTCAATAGCATCACGGAATACGGTGCTGTCACCATTGGGGTCACCGAGTGCCACCAGGCGATGGCGGATGCGTGCATAGGGGATCAGTACCCGGTCACCAGCGGCATAGAATAGCTGTTTGTCGCCAGCTAATACCAGGTGGGCGAACGAACCACCACCGTGACGGTTGAGAAACTCGCTCGCTGCCACCAGTGCGGCACTATCCGGCCTGCTGTCGTCGGGACGCGGCAGGCGAAAAAACAGCCACCCCTGGATACCCAGGGCAAACAACGGCAGTAGCAGCAATGAACGCAGAAAACGTTCCGCATGCGCCGTATCCAATGTCGACCAGCGCAAAACATCCGCCAGCCAGACATTGTTGTCCACCAGAAACCCTAATGCCGCATACAGCCCCAGCGATACCAGCATCGCCAAAAGCCAGTGGGCAGTGCGCAGACTGACCACCGAGAAGGTCTGGCGGTAAAACCGGGCGCGCTGCATACGCAACAGCACGGCCAGGGCGACCAGGAAACTCGCCTGCACATAGTGAAAATCCTTCAACATGATCAGCAGGGCTCCGTACAGAAGCACAGGAATAACCAGCAGATAGACGCGTTCGACCTGGCGGACGATACCACCGGCAAGAATAACCAGCATCACACCAATAAACACACTGCCAAGATGCAGGCCCTCAAGCAAAGCAACCGGCAACGACATATGCCAATCGGCCAGTTGCTCATCAACCGGTCCTGGCAACGCCGCGTAAACCAACAACACGACACCGGCAGCAAACGTCAGGTAGGCCAGCGCTCGCACGGCAATCGCGGAAAACAACACTAGTGGCAGGCGTAGTGGTGCAAGCAGCGGGCTTACGCGCCAGTGGTGCAGCAACGAGTTTAGCGGGCCGTTTTCACTCGATGTCAGAACCGACCCCCCGAGATAGATGCCGATAAGCCAGGGGACAACGTAGTAGACGATACGAAACATCACGATACCGGCCACCAGTGCATCACTGTCCATGCCCTGTGTGCGCAACAAAAGGAACAATACCCCGTCAAAGACGCCGACCCCACCGGGCAACATACTGGCAATGCCGGCCAGGGCAGCCGTCACAAAAGCGACGCCCACCTGCACGATGGAGATATCGACACCCGCTGCTGTGATACACAGCCAGACCGTCAGAGCGGCAAGCAACCAGTCGAGGATACTGATCCCTACCAGACCCGCCTGCCGCCAGCGGGACAATACTGGCAGATTGCCGAGGAAGCGGTGATGTAGCCGGCCATCCCCGGTCAACAGCAGATACAGTGGCAGGTAGGCAGCCGCCACTGTTAATGCACCAGCACTGACCCAGGTGGTATCGCGCAATGCGCCTGACAACCACAGCGGCCATGACAGCGCGGAAAGACCAACCGGGATAGTCAACATGACCAGTGCGGCATGGCTCGCGGCCTGGCGATGCGGCAGCTGAGCCCTGCCAAGCAGCAAGTATCTCAAACCGGATCCGGTCAGTCCGGCGAGACCCACCATATTATTGAAGGTATTTGCTATCCATGCATCGTGTACCCACGCGCGCCAGCTACGCTGAATACCCAGAGCGGGTGCAATCAGCAGGTCGTAGGGCGTCATTGCCAGGATGGCCAATAGCGCCAGCAGCTGTATACCGAGTACCGGTCCAAGCGGTATGAGGTGCAAGGCATCACGCACCCGCAGCAGATCGATCGACGATACCTGCTGCCAACCAGCGGCCAGCATGGCGGCCAGGAGCAGAACAGGGATAACGAAACGCACTCTGCGGAAGCGATATGTGGTGACCACCTCATCGGATGATCCTGCTGCTTCCGGCTTTCGCTTAACAGAACCGGCAGGATCTGATCGACTCATGATTAATCCCCCCAACCCGGTCGAACCGGAACCAAACGCGGGTTGGGTCGAGCCCAGCTGAATCCAGCCCATCCTGTCTATTATTTTTCAGAGGTAAGACATAGCGTAGTCTAAGACTTATAGATGGCCGTTTCTACGGTTTCAGCATGCTTGATGGATTTACCGTGCCTGTTCCATCTCCTCAGTGCCACCATGCACGATCAACAGGTATTTGTCCACACCCAGCGACCGTTCATGTTCGATAATACTGTACTTCAGCACAGCGAGATTCGCTAGCGCCGCACCCAACAGGCCAATTCCCCCGGTACCTGGAAGAAAGCGACCCCGAGCAACAGCCCCCTTAACGCTCCCCAAAATGCACCAACACTACCCCATTTTTCATATACAGCCGCCGAGCGTATAAAATCCCGCCGGGTGTTTCTCGGAATGGTAGTCTTTGCCGACACTGGCGGGGTATTTATAGCCTCGCGTCACAGACTCACCTGCAAACCGAGTTCCAGAACGCGATCCTCAGGTAAACGATAGTAAGCGGTAGCACGGGTAGCATTGCGCGCCAGCCAGACAAAAATCAGTTCCTGCCAGTAAGGCAATCCTGGTAGGTCACGTCTCGCAATCAGCGTTTCCCGACCAATGATATAAGTTGCCGCATCGGGATCAATCGGAATGCCGATGTGTTCGCCAAGCTTCAACGCCAGCGGAATATTCGGTGGTTGCGAGAACCCATACCGCACACGTAAACGCATCACTCCCTGACCGAGGTTTTCAAAATCCAGGCGCTCGCTGGCGGGCACATGGGGTCGGTCGGCGGTAGTCACCGTGAGGAATATAACCCGCTCATGCAGTGTAGTTGTACATGCCATATGCTGTATCAGCGCAGCCGGTATAGACTGACCGTAATGCCCGGTCATCACCACCGCAGTGCCGGGTACGCGATACGGCGGATCGTCCTCGATTTTCTTCAGGAACGCATCCTGCTGGATGCCTCGCTCTGATAACCGTGCCGCCAGCAGGGCGCGACCGGCCCGCCAGCTCCACATCAGTGCAAAAATCAGCCCTGCAATTAACAATGCATACCAGCCACCGTCCAGTATCTTGGCCAGGTTGGCGCCGAGAAATGCACTATCAATGGTAATGAACAGGGCACCAGCCCAGAGTGCAAGCACCGGGCGCCAGTGATAGCGTAGCGCCACGGTTATAGCTAGCAGCGTGGTCACGACCATATCCATTGATACGGCAACGCCATAGGCCGAAGCCAGGGCGTCAGAAGTGCCAAAACCCACGACCAGCGCTATGCTGGCCGCCATCAACAGCCAGTTGACCAACGGCAGGTATACCTGCCCGGATTCATCGGCCTGAGTAAAAATAACCCGCATGCGCGGTAGCTGACCGAGATGGATCGCCTGACGGGTGAGCGAAAAGGTTCCGCTGATCACCGCTTGTGACGCGATAACCGCGGCGGCGGTAGCCAGTACCACCAGTGGGATGCTGGCCCAGTCCGGTGCGAGGTAAAAGAACGGTGCCTGGATGGCATCCGGATGCTGCATCAACATGGCACCCTGACCAAGATAGTTCAGAAACAGAGCCGGGAAGACGATCAGGAACCAGGCACGACGGATTGGTGAGATGCCAAAATGCCCGAGGTCTGCATACAATGCCTCTCCTCCGGTCACTACCAGAAACACGGAACCCAGAGTGAGAAAGCCGGTCAGCCCGTTGTTGGCAAAGAACTGCACCGAATACACGGGGTTAAATGCCATCAGTACCGACGGATGCGATATAATCCCGCGTAATCCCAACACCGCCAGTACCAGAAACCAGACTAGCATGACCGGGCCGAACAGACGACCGATCTGTCCGCTACCACGCCGCTGTACCATAAACAGGAGCACCAGAATGATGACAGTGAGCGGTACAATGAACGGATCAAGCTGCGGCGCCGCTACGCGTAAGCCTTCAACTGCGCTGAGGACGGAAATGGCGGGGGTGATAGTACCGTCTCCATACAGCAGACAGGCACCGAACAGGCCCATCAGCATCAGAATGTAACGTGCCTGACCGGGTTTGGTTTTCCAGGGATTTAACAGTGCAACCAGGGCGATGATACCGCCTTCTCCCTGGTTATCCGCACGCAACACGAAAACGAGGTATTTTATTGAGATCACCAGTACCAGTGACCACAGGATCAGCGACAGCACACCCAACAGATCAGGCAGGTCGAGTACCGGCGAATCGGCCCCACCGAAACTCTCGCGCAATGCATATAGCGGACTGGTACCGATATCACCGAATACCACGCCCAGAGTGGACAGTACAACGGCGCGCTGCTTAGTCGGTTGCGGCGTCGTTGTATCTGTCATCGAAAACAGGGGTAGTGTCGGTTTTCCAACGCTTAGCCAAAACCACGTACCAGATAGACAATAAGCAGGACACCCAGAATGGAGACTCCTATATTTATGCTTGTGCCACACCACAGCATGTAGCCTTTCGGGATTTCATCCTCCGACAGATTTTTTAAAAAACGTCTGAACTGTATAACCGAAAACAGGCTCATTATGGCAGCGAAAGCGATCAGCGCAAGACCAATGAAAAAAGACAGTTGTCGTTGCCCGGCAATGTTAGAAAGCTGCAGTATCTTTATAAACAGACCGAATCGTTCGATTACGAATCCCAGCGCTATCAGCGCCACGGCGGTACGGTTCCAGGACAGCAGGGTTCGCTCCGCCGCGAACAGAACTCGTGGATCGTCGAGGTATGACATGGTTCTCCTTCTTTATAGTGTGTGGGTATATTATTAACCCACCATGACCGTCATTTTATCGCATGCGAATGATACACTATTTTAGCCAGTGCGCCGTTTCCATCTCGTTGATCAGTGACCCACCACCGTGATGAGTCACCGGGATAGTTTTGGTGCATAACCCTGCATCATCATTACACCCCGCTGGTATCTGTGCGAATTTTTAATCTGGAATCCGCGCTGGTAAGCGACACATCTGGTTTGCGCCGAAGCAGTAATAGCAGCGGGGCGAGTAGCAGAAAACTCAAAGTTACAAACCAGTAGGCATCGATAAAACCAATCATACTGGCCTGCCGCCCAAGTTCATGTGCAAGCAGTTGTGGTGCCAACGGATCGGCAATGGTGAGATGCTTTACTGCCAACCACTGCTGTAACGCCGGATTGTACGGGTTAATGTCACCGCCGAGGCGGTTCCAGTTGACCTGCGTCATACGGGTGAATATCGTCGCTACAATAGATATTCCGACGGCACTACCGACGGTGCGCGCCAGATTGAAAATAGCCGAACCCTGATCAGTTGCGGAGCGCGGCAGGGTCTCGTAGACCAATGTAGACAACGGTACGAATATCATCCCCATACCCAGCCCCTGTAAAACACTTGGCCAGATGAACCAGCCAATCGACAGGTCGAAGTTGTACCAGGTCATCGGCCAGGTCCCGGCGGCGGCCAACACCAGGCCGACCAGTACTAGCCGGGGTGCTCCCACCCGGGATATCAAGCCTGACACCACGAACATCCCGAGCGCCGATGCCAGACCGCGGGGCGCCATCACCAGACCGGTGGTTTCTGCCGGGTAGCCGAATAGCCGCTCCAGCATGAGTGGCTGCAGGACGATCATACCAAATAGCGCCATACCGAATCCCGCCATCATCAACGACGCGAGTACCAGGTTACGATCCTTGAGTAAATGCAACTGCAGCACGCTGTCGGGGCGCGACCAGCTACGCAGGGCGAAGGTGACCAGCCCTGTTATGGAGATCATCGCCATCGCAATAATCATGCCTGAATGAAACCAGTTCTCCTGATTGCCCCGGTCAAGCAGTATCTGCAGACTACCGATTCCTGCCGCCAGCAACAGTGCGCCGATCCAGTCGAACTTCTCCCAGCGGGGCGTTTCCGGCTTCATCAGCCGCGATATCATCAGCAGGTTGATGATGCCGATCGGCACGTTGATATAGAACACCCAGCGCCAGTTAAGATACTGGGTGATATAGCCGCCCAGCGTCGGGCCGAGGATCGGCCCGAGCATGATCCCCACACCCCACAATGCCATGGCCTTACCGCGCTCACCGCTGGGAAAATTGTCGACCATAATGGATTGCGACAAAGGGATCACTGCGGCACCAAATCCACCCTGCAAGAGACGAAACAGTACCATTTCTGCGAGTGAATCCGACTGCCCGGCCAACGCGGAAGCGACGACGAATCCGCTGATGCTAATCAACATTAGCCGGCGGCGGCCCAACCGGGCCGCCAGAAACCCACTCATCGGAATAAAGATTGCCTCCATGACGATGTAAGCCGTCAACACCCAGGTAATCTGGTTTGCGGTTGCACCCAGTGAACCCATCATGTGCGGCAATGCTACGTTTACGATGGTCATGTCAAGAATAACCATCACGGTAGCCAGCATGACCGCTATACCAAGCAGCCAACGTGGTGAGTCGGCAGATACGGGGGTGGCGCGCACCCCGGTCACTCCATCCCCTGGATCAGTAAAGGGAGCATGTTATTCCCCGCGCTGCACCTGACCATTGGCCGGATTGTCGGGTTCTGCGGGGCCGCTGGTATCTATCGTCACGGAACTACTGGCGCCGATACGTAATGGCGGGTCACCGTCACGGGTGATGACCCGTACTCGCACCGGGAAACGTTGTGTCACCTTGACCCAGTTGCCAGTGGCATTTTCCGGTGGAAGCAGGGAAAATGCCGCACCACTCGCCGGACTCACTGACTCGACGACGCCCTTGAATGTCTTACCTCGATACATATCTACCTTAATCGTGACAGGCTGCCCTGGCCGGATACGTGCAAGATCGGTTTCTTTATAGTTGGCATCGACCCAGAAGGTCCGATTCTCCACCAGTGGGAAAAGCGGCTGTCCGGCCTGCACGATGTCACCCGGACGTACCAAAATCTTGCCCAGAACACCCGACGCCGGTGCATTGATAGTGGTATAGGACAGGTTCAGGCGCGCCTGATCACGTGCGGCTTCGGCAACACCGATGCGCGCACCGGCTTCATCCTTTTCACGCAAAGCCCGGTTATAAACAGCCTGCCCCGCTTTGAGAGCTGCCTCTGCCACGCGCAACTTGTCATAATCGGAATCGGTCTGTGCCTGCGACACGGCCTGCCGCGCAAGCATGCGGGTATCGCGCCCATAGCGGCGACGGGCATTGTCCAGCTGCGCCTGCCGTTGGGTGATCATTGCGTTAGAAGCCTCGACTGTAGCGTCGGCGGCCAACTTCTGCTGTTGAGCGAGTACCAACTCCGCCTGTGCCCGCCGCACGGCGATCCGATAGAGCCTGTCATCGATCGCTATCAACATCTGACCCTGACTCACTTTCTGGTGATTCTTGACCGATACCCTGACAACCCGCCCACCAATCTGTGGCTCAATACGTACGACGTGGGCGGTAGCATAGGCGTCTGATGTGCTGGGATAGATGGCTTCATACCTCCAGTACGCATACAACCCACCCCCCGCTACTGCCGTGGAGATCAGCAGCAACGCCCATCCATATTTCGTCATACTTGTATTCCTTCAGTTCATTGGCCTGGCCGCATAAAGGAACAGCCTGCATGTATCGTACTCATCGCGCAGTGACACTGCAATAAAATAGTATACGCACGTATAAAATAACGATACAAACAGTATTATTAACCTTCTCAGCGATCCAGAACTACTGGAAACCAGGCTTATATTGAGCATGTCTTGTCCTTCGCTAATGTCGTTCACCTCATATTGCAAAAAACTCGAGTCAGATTACGGGTTTTATTAACATACTCATTGCTACGTAACCGTTTATGCAAGTAGTCAGAATCGTTGACTCGGGTATCTGACATATTTTGTAAAAACTGGGGCCTGACCCAGGGTTTTTATCGTATACTTTTGAACTGGCAACCAGGAACCTGTGCCAACGCAACGGTGCCGGAATTTCACTAAAAGGGGTCTGCGGATTCCCTTGAATGTCTCAGGAAAAAATAAAAATGGGAATTCGAACCACAAAACGAATAATAATTTCTATGGTGATGATAATTTTTGTCGCCGCCGGCATGGCGAGCAGAACTGCCCGGGCAGCAGAACTGAATGAGCTTATGAACAAGGTCGGAATGGCCATGCTCATAAACCGGGATGAGGCACCCGATTTTGAGCTGAAAAACCTCAAGGGCGAGAAAGTCAAATTAAGCGACTATCGCAACAAGATTGTACTATTGAATTTTATGGCGACCTGGTGCCACTGGTGCCAGAAAGAAATGCCGCATTTACAAAAGTTGCATGAAAAATTCCGCGACAGGGATTTTGTTATTGTAGTTGTGTTTCAGGACCGGGAAGGTGCGAGTGCCGTCGTGCCTTTTATGAAAGAATCAGGTTACACGTTTGCAGTCAGTTCCGGCTTGCTGGATCCCACCGGAGAGGTGGGTAACCAGTATAGTGTAACCGGAACCCCGACGACATTACTTATCGACCGGACAGGTAAGATAATCGCCTGGGGGATGGGGTATCGAGACTGGTTCAGCCAGCCTGCCATTGATTTGATAGAAAATCTTCTGGTTTCTTCGAAGGCCAGGAAAAAATAGCAGGCCTCTCTCCCTGTCCCCTTATTCTAGCTTAAGCAGTTTTGATTCCAGTTCGATCAGCCATTCCGGGGTGGCGGAGAAGTACGTATTCAGGTCACTGATTGAGCCAATCAAAAGCAGCATGCCAATAATTAGCAGCAAAACACCACTGATAGTCTCAATGATATGTCCGTGGCGGTTGATCTTCTTTAAAAAGCCGGTAGCACGGCCCAATAACAGGGCCGTGAGCAGGAATGGAATCGCCAGTCCCAGGGAGTAGGCAGACAGCAGACCGGCCGACTTCATGACCGCCGCAACGGGGTCAGTACCATAGGTAGACCCGGCAGCGAGGGTAAGAATGGCGCCCAGCAGGGGGCCGATGCAGGGCGTCCAGCCCGCCGCGAAACTCACACCCACCACACCCGAGCGAATATACCCCGGTGTATTACTGTGTTTGGTCTGGACGCGACGCTCAGGAAGAATGATGGCATCCAGTTTGTTGTCGATGGTGACAAGCACCCGATACAGACGCGGCATCGCTGACAGCCAGACCTCTCCCTTTTTGATAATGCGGGACATGTGTATCCCCAGGATAATGAGGACTACACCACCAACCTTTGTCAGTATGTCGGCAAAATCAGTACGCAGATAAGTGCCGAAAACCAGACCCATTGAGGCCCCGATCAGTATGAAGATAAAAGAGAAGCCGAGAACAAATACCAATGCATGCGCGAACATCCGAGAGCGCGATATATTGTCATCATCAGCGACCGAGACGCCCGTGAGATAACTGAGGTACACCGGCATCAGCGGTAAAACGCACGGGGATAAGAATGATAACAGGCCAGCCAGTACAGCCAGCATGTAGGTAATGTCACCAGCACCCATAGTTCAAGCTCTCAATCCTTGGTTGTGTTCATTTTTTGTGATATCCGGTTTTGCGTGAACAGCCCGGACAGAAGCAGGATTTGCGGGTGGAATAAAATTCGATCATCTACACGATCGCCATTTCTGCACGGCAGTTCTCAATCTTGCCGGAGTCTGTTATTGGCAGGAAAGACAAGTATGAACCTATCGTAAATATCAACGAATGGATATTAGCAGAATTGAGTATTAGAGAGAATTGTTCTGGCCCGGTTTTTTTACCATCTCAACTAATAACCTGAACCTTGAATAGCCGACACTCTGCTTATCAGTGCCTGTTCGCGGTGAGAGTGCTGAGGGATGTATCTCTCGGGTTCCGCCTCGAATGCCCTCCGGCAGATCCCGGCACAGAAGTAGTAAGTCATACCCTGATATCTACATTCATCAATAGCAGTTGTGCGACTGACCTTCATGCCGCAAACCGGATCCTTGAAGCTGGGTTCATTGTTCTGTTGTTTCATTGATGGCTCCTGGATATTTTATTCATTACCATTTCCGGTCAGGTGGCCACTCCATCTGCTCACTATTACACGCATATCCTGCATGTTCATTATCGACCTCATCCATCATATCCTGTTATTCACATGGGTATAGGGTTCCTCTATTAATTCATGAATACTCATGTTAAATCACAATCTGAGATATCCTGAAATAACAGAGGGATTCTTAGTGTAAAAGCTGTGTGTAGGTGACAGGTCAAGCCATTCTGACCTCGACAAGGACACTATGACTGTAGTGAAGTGATTGGAAGGTTCCTAATCAAATTTCTTTTTTCAGTGGCGCTATCAGATATAGAAAACTTCACCAAGCTCAGTGCCGCCATCCGAAATCACGACGATTATGAAAAGTTTGTTGATCAGTATGGTGTTAGACGGACCAATCCAGAATTCTGGGAGCTGGCCGACTGGTTTCAGGATGAATTCAAGCAAAACAAACCAGTCCTGTCAGGGCTGTTTGACCTCAATCGTTTTCTAAACGATTGATTGTATGATATGAAATTGCCACGCTTCTGTGCTCGTGACCGCAGGAAATGCCCGAAGGGTGCTGACGGGTCTTTTTGAATAAACCAGAGTTTCCTTACATTTTAAGGCCCCTTAAGGCTCCCTGGATATCAGACAAACAGGTTAGACTCAATCAATCAATGTTCGGAGAGACTGTTCCCGTCTCCACCTGCAAAGGCTTTGTTTTCCTGGTGGTGGCCTTTTTCTCTGCTGTACCAGGCATCAACTCAAAAAAGGGATTAAAATCTGTCATTGCCAGACGTATTTGATCAAAGATTTTTCTATCGCCTTTGAATTGTGCCTTGCCTGCTTTTAATTGCTCATCAAAGGTTTTGAGACCCATCATAATCGCGAGCAAGTCTTCACGATTTATGGTGATGGTTAGCCCCGCGTCTCTGGCAGAATAGCCTTCGATACTGTTTAAGGTTTCATTGCTCAGTTCAATTGCATATTTTTCCTTATTATCGGGTGTGATCAAATTGATTTTGCCAGCCAGGCCTTCGACCTTGCTGCCATCAAGCCGGATTGCAAGATAATCCAGCCATAGTCCGGTACCCATGGCGCGAACCATGTCAGGTCCGGTACCATGCGGTATGGCACCTTTAGAAATACCATGACGTAATTCATACGCGGCGGCTAAAAAACTATTACGCACACTCGCGCTTTCCCTCTGATAACCGATTTGCTCAAAGCTATCGGCCAATAGATCTTTTGCCTTCTGGTTATCTGGCTGTGCATAGACCAGTTTATTCAGGATCTCAGTGGCCAATCTATACTTGCCCTGGTCATACAGTGCCTGCCCTTTGCTTATGATCTTTTTCGAACCGCCCATCATCTCAACATAAAACGGGGCAGAATCCTCAGGCGATAGCGGTATTAGCGTTGTTGGATTCCCATCCCAGTATCCAAGATAGCGGTTTATAACCGCACGGCTGTTATGTGAGACAGAGCCATGATAGCTGCGCACATGCCATTTGTTCTGCAGGCTTTCAGGCACTTTATAGACATTGTGAATCTGGTTGATCGTCACACCTTCGTTAGCCAGGTGCATCACTCCATTATTCAGGTTTGCATAGATATCGCGTTGATCTTTCATTACTTCCAAAACCCGGTCATTTCCCCACCTTGGCCAGCTATGTGAGGCGATCATCGCGTCGATGTCAGGACCGAACTTATATATGGCAGCATTGATTTCTTTGGACCACTCAAGCGCATCCCGAACCAGTGCCCCGCGCAGTGTATAAATGTTGTGAACAGTAGCGACGATATTTTCCGCTGCCCAAAACAGCTTTTTGTCCGGGAAAAAGGTATTCATCTCGGCAGGGGCTTCTGTGCCCGGCGTATTCTGGAACACCATTTTTATGCCATCAACGGTCATGGTTTCAAAATCTTTTTTAATCACGACATTAGGCGGGATTAAGCCTAAATTACCCACGGCGGTACTTTTACCGATGGCCTGATCCACATGACCATAAGGACTTGCCGGCAACAGAACACCATATTGATAGAACATGCGGCGTGCCATCGCTGTACCGGCATAGACATTTTCAGCAACGGCGTGCTGCATAAAGCCGACCGGTGCAATGACTTTTACTTTGCCACTTTTTACGTCTTTTTCATCAACAACGCCACGCACACCACCAAAATGATCGCCATGGGAGTGCGAGTAAACCACCGCAACAACAGGACGTTCGCCCAATTGCTCATTGATAAATTTCAATGCGGCCCTGGCGGTTTCTTTTGCTGTCAAAGGATCGAATATTATCCAGCCAGTTTTACCTTTTATGAAGGTAATGTTGGCAAGGTCAAAACCTCGAATCTGGTACACGCCATCCATGACCTCATACAGGCCATAATTCATATTAAGAATCGCCTGCCGCTGCAATGATGGGTTTATCGAATCATAGTTCTGGCCCTTCTTAAGAAGGAAATCATATTTACCCATATCCCAGGCCACATTACCCGCATCGGCCATTATCTTACGGTATTTCGGTGCAGCGATAAAACCCTTTTTCATTTCCTCGAAATCTTGTCTGTCTTCAAAAGGCAGAGACAACCGAAGATTTTTCTGGTATTCGATAGTGTACTTTGAAGGTAACTTGCCTTTCGAATCGAAATGGGTGGATGTAGAACTGTTAGCCACTGCTATTGAGGTGATGAATGCCAGAACAGTACACATACCAATGGCTATACTTGATGATATTTTCATGCCGCTTCTCCTTTTTTGCGCATTGTATAACAGTTTAGAACTCGTACCAATCAATACCCGTTTTAGTTCATTGTGGTTACTGACCATGGCAGTTTGGCTCAGTTTTAACTCATGAGCTTTGACTGTCGGTTAGTTCAACTGAGCTGGTTCTGCGAGGACCTTCACCCGATTAACCAGCGTAGCCAGCGCTTTCAGCCTCTCATTCAAACGTTTAGCTTCATCATCGGCTTCTGCGCTGCCTGCGGCAGCAAGTTCAAGGCCTTTTTTTACTGCCGACTCAATATGCGCTAGAGCCACTGTAAGCCGCTCGCACATGCCCTTGTTGAAATCCCGCATGCTCTTGTCGAGCCGCTGTGCAAAGTCATAACGTACCCGGCCTGCCTGGGTATCGGTCAGCTCCTGTGCATATTTCCTGGCATCCCTGAGAATCAACTGATCGCCCAGGAACTTGGGCAAGGCATGGAGAAATGAGGTAGTCATGAGGCGGATGCTACCCGGCACCTCCCAGAACTTGTAATAGAACCCCGACTGGATATCCCAGGCCGAGTCTGCGTCCACCGCGTCGAAAGGGATCGAAAAGAGATCCGAAGAGAAACGGTAGAGCTCATCAACCGTAGCATTAATTTTCTCGTTGAATCGGGCACAAATTTGATGAAAGGCGGCTTCCAGCTTCTCATCCTCATCCCGTCGGAAATGATCCCAGCCAGTGCGTACTGCCTCCATCGCGTATTGCCGTAAGGACTCATCCAGTTCGTGGGAAGAGAGATGGCGTACGCTGTCGTAGTGGTTCCGTATCTGGGCCTCAATTTCTTCGCTCAACCTGGCCATAAAGTCTTCCACATCCGCCGTCACATCCTGATCCGCCAGATGTTTTACCTCTGCCTTCAGCAGAATACTGAAATCACGCCCTCCCTGCGCCATTTCGTCGCGCTTGCTTTCAAATGCCTTCACTTTCTGGCGCAATTCATCCACCGGCACGGTTAGTGAAGAGAGTGTCAATTCCGCACTGAACCTGGTCTGGGAGAGGAGCCGCAGGAGTCCCTTGGCCAGGGAGGCGACCAGGGCATTACCCTTGTCTTCCGCGAGAAAAAGTTTCAACGCCTCCGTGAAGACAAGGAACCCACTTTTTGACAATTGTCCTGCGGAATCTTTCTTGCGCCCCTCCAGGGCCAACCTGGCGGAGAAAGGGAACAGTGTTGCGGGGAAACCCATAGCCTCCGTGATGACCTGCGAGGTGAAGGCCTGCGATTCAGCAAGATCGGTCGCCGTTAGCAGATCCGACTTATTGAGCAGGAAGAATATGCGGCCAGCGTAATCTCGCACCTGCTTAAGGAAGTCGTATTCTACCTGGCCGATGGGCTGATCTACAGAAAGTACCAGCAATACAGCATCGGCACGCGGCAGCAGGCCGTAAGCTACATCACTGTTTTGCTGGTGCACCGATCCGATTCCCGGTGTATCAATCAGCCGCACACCACTTTTCAACCAGGGCGAAGGCCAGCTGACGTGTACCTCGCTGACACCCTTTTCGTTGTCGGGATTGCCCTTTTCTGTCGCGAAGTCCCACAGTGCCTTTACATCGGCCTGCTTCTCAGTACCGTCCTGGAACAGAATCTGCACGGTCGGTGCCTTGCCGTATTCGAGGATCGTGGCAATAGCCGTCAGTGGCACCACCCCCACCGGCAGGACATCCTCGCCGATAAGTGCATTGATTACACTACTCTTGCCCCGCTTGAACTCCCCCATGACAACCAGGTTGAACACATTGGATTCGAACCGTTGCCGGAGCATTTGTATCTCGGCCGGTGGAATACACTCGAGAGTTTCGGCGTCGGTCAGATATTGCTGAAAATAATCTGACTGAGAATTTTTAGGTTGAATGTGTGACGGCACGGTGCCTCCTCATGTATGAGCAGCTCTTCTTCTGGTAGAAATGTGGTATATGACTAAGGAACCTCTGATTACATACCATGCCCCTGTGAGACCTGAAGCGTGCAGCTACAAAACGTGCTTCGCGGCGATGGCCCGGTCCTTTGCAGGAAGCACAATGCCATAAGATCTGGCATATAATCAGAGGTTCTATTTTCACAAACCCCCGATTATTGATCAACCATGATGGAACCCTTCGGTCGGCGCCTTGGGTCGCAATGGTGGCGCCGCTTTGAGTTCGTCCATGACCTTGACTATATCCGCAATCAACATATCGGCCATATCACGTGAAAACCCTTCACGCACGACGATGCGTAATACGGCAACCGTACTGGCATCAGGTGGCATTGTGTAAGCAGGCACCTGCCAGCCGCAGGTACGCAGACGTTCAGAGATGTCATATACCGAGTAGCGTGAGGTATCCCTGAGACGGAAGGCAAATACAGGGATGGTGCTGCCATCGCTCAGCAGTTCGAATTGATCGAGCTTTGCAATCCGCTCTGAGAGATTGGTAGCGGTATCACGCAAGGTAGATATGATGCGGGTGTAGCCGTCACGCCCAAGACGCAGAAAGTTGTAATACTGTCCAATGACCTGATTTCCGGGGCGGGAGAAGTTGAGGGTGAAGGTAGGCATGTCACCCCCCAGATAGTTGACGTGAAATACCAGTTCTTCAGGCAAGTGGCGGTGTTCGCGCCACACCGCCCAGCCAACACCGGGGTAGACCAGACCATATTTGTGACCGGATACGTTGATGGAAACGACATTGGGCAGGCGAAAGTCCCAGCGCAGTTCTGGATGAATAAAGGGTGCGACAAAGCCACCGCTGGCCGCATCGATGTGCAGAGGCACGGCCAGGCCATGCGCGGTATTATGACGCACTACGGCATCATGGATAGCCTCGATGGGTTCGAACTCACCGGTGAAGGTGGTACCCAGAATGGCGACAACACCGATGGTATTTTCATCAATACGCGTGATGACCTCTTCGGGCTCAATGACGTAACGACCCTCATGCATCGGGATGTAGCGCGCTTCGATCTCCCAGTAGCGACAGAACTTTTCCCATACCACCTGCACATTGGCGCCAAGAATCAGGTTAGGTTGGCCGACGGGCTGACCGGCGGCCTGCCTGCGCTTGCGCCAGTTCCATTTCAGCGCCATACCGGCGAGCATTACCGCCTCACTGGAACCCATCGTGGATACCCCTGCCACCTCCACATCCTCAGGCGCGTGGAACAGACGTGCCACCATATTCACACAGCGTGTCTCAATCTCTGCCGTCTGCGGATATTCATCCTTATCGATCATGTTCTTGTCAAACGTTTCCGTCATAAGTTGCTCGGCTTCGGGCTCCATCCAGGTAGTAACGAAGGTAGCAAGGTTAAGCCGCGCATTGCCGTCGAGCATCAGCTCATCGTGGATCAGACGATAAGCTGTCTCAGGCGGCATCTCACCCTCTGGCAGAGTGTACTTGGGTACCGGCTCGGTCATAGCACGTGAACCATAGGCTGGACTGAGTAAAAGATCGGGAAGCAGTTTTTTGACCATAGTGATTACTCCGTGTCGATGACGGCCCATTCGGGGCGACGCCAGCGATATAGTAGCTGTGGCACCAACAACATCACCACCAGGGTGGCAAGCATGGTCAGCGCATAAGGAATGGCACCAATATCGGTACCCGGTGGCAAAAAGCCAATAAGGAAACAGGCAAAGGTTGTGACAAAACCGGTGCCGGCAACCAGCCACAACCCCCATGTACGTCCGCCGGGGACTCGATAAGGTCGTGCTGTATCGGCATGCGTATAACGCAGACGGATCGCAGTGGCAAATAGCACCAGATACATGACAGCATAGAGAATGACGGCCGCTGACGTGAGCAGCAGAAAAGCACTATCCACCGAGGGTACAACAAGAAAAATCAGAGCCACAGTACTCATCAGACCTGCCTGTACCATTAACAGGTTTCGCGGCACGCCATTGACATTAGTCATCTGCAGCACTGGTGGCAGATTGCCAGCACGCCCGGCTGCCCACAGGCCTTTGATTGGGCCTACCACCCAGGTACTCACCTGCCCCGCCGCACCCAGCGCGACCAACAGCGCAACGGGTGCTAACAACCAGCCAATATGCCAGGTGTTAAGCAACACCTGCAGTGCCTGCACGCTGCCAGAAACCAGGTTAAGTTGATCCACCGGTAGCACTGCCGCCACTGCCAGTCCACCAAGCAGTGTCAACACGAAACCAAGTATTGCAGCGGAGAATATGGCAATAGGATAGTTGCGACGAACATTGCGCACTTCACGGGCATGACTGGCTGAGACCTCAATACCGACTACACCGAAAATAAAACTCAGAAACAACACCAGGCTCTGTCTGGCATCATTCAGCGGCAACCAGTTGTCTACGGTCATCGTCAGGTTCAGATGTAATGGATTCCCCTGCACAACATAAAGTAGTGCCAGGCCTACCAGCAACACCGTAGGCAGTAGCACGCCGAGACCCAGGCACACACTGGAGATTAAGCTGGAAGCGCGCATACCGCGTAGGTTCAGCAGTGTAGCAGTCCAGTACACTGCAAGAATCACAATAACGATAAAAGTTCGGGAACCGGCCAGTGCCGGGTTGATCGCATAAACCAGGCTCGCAGCCACATAGGAAAGAATCGAGGTGATACCGAACAGGCTTTGCACCCACTGTAACCACACAGCGGTAAGCCCCCAACGCGTACCAAATGCCTCTTCAACCCAATGAAAAACACCATTCTTTGGCCAGGCTGTGGAGAGTTCCGCCGACACCAGCGCAACAGGAACGAGAAAAGCAAACACGGTGATGATATTGAAAAACACCATTCTCATACCAGTGTCTGCCATCATCGGCATGTTGCGCAATGTCAGAAACAACGCTGCCGTCATTAGCGTCAGCGTAACCACGCTGATGTGAGTAGTCTGTTTGGTGTTATGTAATACTGGTTTACTCATAGCTCAACAGGTTCTCTACCCACGGTATTGAACCTGTAATCATCAGTTGACGCACTCTGTTTTGTAGCTTTTAAAATATCCACCCACGACAGCACGCCGGCAACAGTGCCGGGTGTTTCACCACCAGCACTGTTGTCCATAACCTGGGCAATCATTCTCAGCAGGCATAGCCACCGGTCGACTACATCGTTTTTTTCCATGTCTCATCTCAGGGTTACTTCGGTGATGGTGACAGCCAGCAATCCTCCAAGTAGACCCCGGATTACACCATGTTCACCTCATTCGTATTGTTTAAACCAATGGACAGTATTAACCGTGCTTTCCAGGGAAATGCTTCCAAAGTTCATATAGCGTTTCTTTTCTTTACGAAGGGACGTTAATTATACATTCTATCGTGCTCACCCACACCATAATGAACAAAGTTTAAGATATTTCGGGTAAGCCAGGCTTGTCTGTTTTTTTTGGCAACGGTGGTTGGCAACGTACGCAAAAATCCTTTATCTGTACTTCGTCATCAAGCAGCTTCTGCTAACATAGAACCTGTGATGGGATGGCGAAAAATTTTTTTAAACAAGTGGACACTGCTGATTTTGTCTATCACCCTGTTGTTATCAATTCTTATCTATAAAGACTTCGAACCGCCGCTCACTATGGAGAGCGAACCAACAGGGATTACAACGGAGCTATCGTCGATCCTGCTGGATAGTTCTGTGACCTACGAGCAGGTTAGACCGGTTCTGGAGCGACGCTGTGTGGTGTGCCATGGCTGTTACGATGCACCTTGCCAGCTGAAACTCTCCTCAAATGAAGGCCTACAAAGAGGTGGCACCGAAGAGCTGGTCTACGATTATAAGCGTATAACGCCCGTTCAACCGACACGTCTGTTTGTGGACGCCAGGAGTACGGCACAATGGCGTTCCCGCGGATTTACATCGGTACTCAACGAAGGAGGGCAACAGACAGCAGAGGAAAACCTGAAAAACTCAGTATTATACCGCCTGCTGCGACTGAAGCAGCAGCACCCACAGCCCGACTCTGACCAGTTGCCGGATAGCTTCACTCTGGAGCTAAACCGTAAACAGACCTGTCCAACTCTGGAATCGGTTGATAGATTCTCCCGCGAACATCCACTATGGGGCATGCCCTATGCCATGCCTAACCTTCCACAACAGGAATACCGCACCCTCGTTTCCTGGCTGGCTCAGGGGGCGAAGGCACCAGCACCGGCAGGTCCCTCCATCACTGTACTGCCACAGATTAATCAATGGGAAAACTTTCTAAATCAGTCATCTAGCAAACAGCGATTGGTCAGCCGCTACCTCTATGAACACCTGTTTCATGCACATATTCATTTTGCCGGGTCACCGGTGCGTGAGTTCTACCGCCTGGTACGCTCTACTACACCATCTGGACAACCCATCGATGAGATCCCGACGGTATGACCCGGGCGCCGCAGCATTTTATTACCGGCTGCTGAGGTATAACCCAAGCATCGTCGCAAAAAATCATATCGTCTACGAGTTTTCCGATAAACGTATGCAACGTTACCGTGAACTTTTTCTGGATCCCGATTACACCGTACATGCACTACCATCCTATCGTCCGGAGATTGCCACCAACCCATTTAAGGTGTTTTCCGCTATCCCTGCAACATCGCGTTACCGCTTCTTGCTGGATGATGCGCGGTTCTTTATCGAAGGTTTTGTCAAAGGTCCGGTCTGCCGTGGGCAGGTCGCACTGAATGTTATTGAAGACCAGTTCTGGGTAATGTTCTTTGACCCTGACCAGGCAGTGTTTACCAACAACGCTGAGTTTATCGCAGAAATAGCCAGTGACTTGCAGTTACCGGCAGATCGCCCCGGTAGCCACGATATACTCGATATCTGGACGGATTACTGGCAACGTCAGCGGCGTTACATGGTGGCCAAACAGACCCGCTTCGAGAAAATCAGCACACACGACATTGATCACGCCATGAACTACATCTGGGACGGTGACGGTAAAAACCCCAATGCGGCTCTGACCATTTTTCGGCATTTCGACAGCGCCTCAGTGGCGTACGGACTGGTAGGCGATGATCCGGAAACTGCCTGGGTTCTCGATTACCCACTGTTTGAACGTATCCATTATCTACTGGTGGCCGGATATAATGTATACGGAAACACCGTTCATCAGCTAAACACAAGGGTTTACATGGATTTCCTACGGATGGAGGGTGAGGACCAATTTCTGGCCTTTCTCCCTGTAGCCCGACGAAAGGCGATACGTGATACCTGGTATGTTGGTCAGCGGCGTAGAATTGAGAAATTATTCCCTGCACCACAGGACTGGTTGAATATTGAGTCTGTTAGCGGCTACCGGACTGATGATCCGCAGCGAGAGCTCTACCAGCGAATCAAGCACAGGCTTGCCAATGTGGCACAACATGCGGAGGCAATGAATCGCTGTGGACGTAGCGTGTGTAAAAACTTGTCACCCGGCATGACCGTGTTACGTGTCGATCGTGCAATGAATAAGATTGCACGGTTACAGGGGGCAAAATTACATGCTTTTCCAGATATTGCCTTTGTCAGGATCAGGATGGAAGATCCAGATCAGGATCTAGCGTATAGCCTTATACACAACAAGGCATATAAAAATGTCACCTCTTTTCTTTCAGACGAACATGAAAGAGATCGCTCAAACATCGACCAGGACACCATGACCGTGGTGAACTGGCTGGAGGGTTCCTACCCTAATTTCTTTTTTTCAGTGCCCTTGTCAGAGATAGAAAGTTTCACCAAACTCAGCACCGCTATCCGTAATCACAACGATTACGAGAAATTTGTTGATCAATATGGTGTTAGGCGTACCAATCCAGAATTCTGGGAACTGGCCGACTGGTTTCAGGATAAGTACCGGCAGAACAAACCTGTCCTGTCGGGATTGTTTGACCTGAATCATATCCATAATCACTAAGCGAAATATGAGGAGACTTGTTACTAACATTAAGGCATGTTAAAACGACCGTGCTTTGAGTATTTGCGTTAGCTGTAATGAATTATCGCTAATAAAAAAACTGAAATAATTCTCCTGGCATGCCTGCAGCAAAGAACAAGCAAAGGGTATTCAAAATGAGTATGCTGCAACAATACGGATTACTAATCGGGTTAGTCATAGGAACTGCTGGTTTCGTGCTGAGCCTGTATGCGCTAGCACGTTCGCTCGGCAAGGCACGTCATGAACCAGGTAAGGACGTACCCGCCACGGCTGGTCAGTTGTCACGCGACCCGGTCTGGGTACGCTATCACGCACGCTTCTATGGCTACGCGTTATTATTTTTGGCCTTCGATATGGAAATGGCCTACATGTATCCATGGGCCGTGGTGTACAAACAGGTGGGACTGGTTGCCCTGCTTGATATGGGAGTCTTTCTGGCCATTCTGTTTCTGGGATTGCTATACGGTTGGAGTCAGGGTGCGCTGCGGAGGCAATAATTGATAGCTGGCGCTCGTCAGGGAAGACCGTCCGCATTACGCAGGCTGGTTGCCGCCGCGATGGCCCGCGATCTCGGTGTTTTCGTCATTCCCGGTCCCGATATAGCCCGCGCCCATGGACTGGATATCGAAGCGGCGGGACTGCACAGGGTCACCAGCCCGCGCCATGCCAGTATACTGCTGGTGGTCGGTGCTATCCCACCGGCGCTATGCGAAGCTGCAGCGGTTATCTACGCACAGATGGTACGCCCACGGGTAATATTCGTGCTGGGTACAGAGGAACTTTCTCCCTTGCCGGCTGCTGATGTCGTGGTCGGTCTTTCACAGCAAGAGCTAGTCAACGGAGTACACCAACTACGCACGGTCATAGCCGAGGGTGCCTTCAGTTCAGAAGTCTCGGATTTTGACGCGCCTGTACTGCAGGTTCGTATCGAGTACACCTGCCCCATGCATCCTGAAATCGTACGGGACGAACCGGGATCCTGCCCCAAGTGTGGTATGACTTTGGTCTTACGCGAGGCACAAGCCACAGCAGGAAATGAGCACGCTGATCATCAGGAAATGGGTGACGGTGAAGCGACGGAGGACACATCAACCCATAACCACTACGATCATCACCACAAAGCTGATGATGCTCCGGTCGAATACATCTGCCCCATGCATCTGGAAGTCGTGCAGAATGGGCCAGGTTCCTGTCCGAAATGCGGTATGGATCTGGAACCTCGCGAGATTCACTCTGAAGCAAAGCATGAGCACCACCACATGGCTCACGATGCTCCGGTCGAATATACCTGCCCTATGCATCCGGAAGTCGTGCAGGACGAACCGGGGTCATGCCCGAAATGCGGCATGAATCTGGTACTACGTGATCAGAAAAGCACAACAGCCCGGGGACATGCCGACATGGATTCACATGGTGATCAAGGCAACATGGATCATAGCACCATGAACCATGATGATATGGCGTTCATGTCCATGGTCGATGTCACCAAAGATCTACCACGTAGCGGTGATGGCTTGCCGATGGAATGGATCGAGGCCCCCTTCGGCCCATTTTTTCCAGGCCTGCCCGGTGGCCTGCTACTGACTTTAACGCTCGATGGTGACACAGTCGCGGGATCCGATGCCCGTTCTCTGATTGAAAACAGAGAGCTGCTGCAAAATTCATCTATGGATGCCAAAAGTTTCATCGCGCGACTGACCAGCTTTGAACCACTGGCCCCGGTCGCCTATCAGTACCTCGCCTGCCGGGCGCTGGAAAGCGCTGCCGACATGGAAGTACCTGCAGATACAGCTTGCGCACGTATCGGCGCACTGGAACGGCAACGGATCACGAGCCATTTGGGCTGGCTGGCACTCTTTGGGCAACAAACCGGCTTCGACTGGCTGATGAGACGCTCCACATCTCTGCAATTGAAGTGTCAGCATGCAGATCTGGAACAAATCCTTGCACTGAAACCGGCCATACAAACCCTTGCCAGGCGATTACATCGGACTCCATTATTAAAACCGCGAACGGTAGGAATAGGCAGGATAGCTCCGGATGCAGAACTATGTGGTCCAATAGCACGCGCAGCCGGCAAGAACCATGACGCACGCAGTACAGACAGGACATATACCTCGCTGGGATTCTCGCCTGCCAACCGAAAGGGAGGTGACGCATATGCCCGTCTGTACCTTCGCCTTGACGAAATAATACACAGCCTCATGCTTGTTGAAGCTGCTGGTGCTATCGAATTACCAATACCAGCTAATATCGGTGAAGCGTCCGGAACAGGTAAAGCGGAAGTCGAGACTCCTCGCGGGCTGGCCAAACTTCAACTGACACTGGAGATGGGTAAGGTTACTACGGCACAACTGGATACACCTTCGACACACCACCTCACTCTTATCGAACCACTGATCGAACAGCAGGAGCTGGGTGACGCACTGGTAGCGGTCGGTTCCCTGGATCTGTCACCGTGGGAGATACGATAATGACAACTGTTCTTTTGCTACTGTTACTGGCGGTTGGTGCGTATCTGGTCGCGGTACTCGAAGACTGGACCACGAGCGGACGATTTCGGCTGGCCGCACCGGTACTTGCTGGCATCGCTCTGTTGGGACGGGAATCCATTGTACCGCGCAAACCCGACAGAATTTTTTTTGAAGTCGCCCCGTTTCTGCTGTTGATCTCTGCAATACTCGCAGCAGCGGTCGTGCCGCTAACACCCGACCTGATCATCACAGATATGGCCACCGGCGCGCTGTTCATCAATGCGGCACTGGTCTACGTCCTGGTTGCCCTGCTGATGGCCGGCTGGGGACCGGACGGGGCCTATGCCATGATCGGTGGCTGGCGTTTTCTGGGTCAGCTTATCGCCTACGCAATGCTTATCGTTATGCCCATCACCGCCGTCGTGATGCGTGCCGAGTCATTACTGACGACACAGGTCGTTGTCTCCCAGGCAGATGTATGGAATATTATTTATCAACCACTGGGATTTATCCTGTTTTTCATCGCGGCCATGGCACTGGCATTTCTACCACCGTTCGATTTAACTACATCAAAAGGCGAACTCGCGGGCGGCGTAGAAGCTGAATATACCGGCGTACGGCTGGCAGTATTCCGGCTGGGACGCCTGACGCTAATTATCACCCTGGCGGCCGCCACCGTAATTTTCTACCTCGGTGGCTGGCAGGGGCCATTACTACCACCCTGGGCATGGAGCACAATCAAAATACTGGCAGTTACCACGATAATGTTGCTGGCCGGGCGTTATATGCCACGCATCCGTGAAGCAGACCTGCTGGCATGGTGCTGGATGCTGGGCATCCCACTGGCGTTGCTGAATATACTTCTCGTCGGTGTACTCGTACTGGTGTTTCCCTGATCCTGGGTTCCACAATTGACCGCTAATTTATGAGCCTGACATTATGAACACAACAACTTTGTTAAAAGCTGTACCTCGGTTCATTTTATTGGTGAACTACTACGAACCGTTCAACTGAGGTACCCAGTAAAATGACTGCTCAAATGTTCTTCATTGGTTTCTTCGGACTCGCCGGAGTGTGGTTCGGTATCGTTGTTTTCCGCACGTTTTCGATGGTACGTTCTGCGCTAGCTCTGCTTTTCTCTCAGACGGCTCTTGGTGCGATGTTCCTGAGTATGCAGGCGGAGTTCCTCGGTGTATTACAAATCATGATGATGGCCACTGAAATGAGCATCATGGCTATTTTTATGGTGATGTTCATGATGGATCCCGGTGGACTTGGTGAGATGGACATGACTCATCAGAAGCGCCTGTCCTTAGGCGCCGGTATTGTTTCCTTTGTGGCCGCCGTGGCCGTTGCCGTATTTGTCGACTGGGGACCTGTGGCCAGCGTTTCACCGGATGCTGCACAACAGACCATAGATCTGGGCCTTGAACTGCTGGGTCGCTCAATGCTGATTTTTGAAACTGCCGGTATCACCATTCTTACCGCCATGATTGCTGCCACGGCGGTGGCCATACAACCTGTTAAAAGGACTCGCGAACAATGAGTATTGAACTTCTTCTCGCACTAATCACCGGCGCCGCGCTGTTTGGTGTCGGCATCTATGGCGCACTGTCGCAGACCAATCTGGTGATGATCATGATGGGAATAGAACTGATTCTTGCCGGAGCCATGGTCAACCTGGTCGCATTCTGGCGCTACCTGCACCCGGACAACCCTGCCGGTCAAATGTTCGTACTGATCATAATGACTGTGATGGCGATAGAGATGGCGGTGGGATTCGGCGTAGCCATTGCACGCTTCCGTGCCAAAGGCTCCGTGGAAATGGAAGAAGCGGCAGAGTTGAAAGGATGAACCTCATAGCCACAGCCATCCTTGCACCTCTCTCCATGATGGTGCTGATCCTGCTGCTGCGGCGTTTCCCCGCAGCACTGGCGCTGTTGGGTGCTGCTGTTGGTATGCTCGCCAGTATGTACTTGCTGGCTGACGCTTTTAATGGCCAGGGCAACCAGTTGATTTTGCCCGGCCTGCCAGATATGCCGCTGCATCTTATCTCGACGCCGCTGACTGCATTGCTTTCAACCCTGGTTGCTGTGGTCAGCAGCCTGGTGCTGGTTTATGCAGTCGGCTACATGAAAAAGGACAGTGAAAAAGTACGTTTCTTTGCCACCATGCTGCTGTTCGTCTCGGCCATGCAAACCCTGGTACTTGCCGGCGACTGGATTTTGCTGCTCGCGGCATGGGAAATTATCGGCCTCAGCAGTTATCTGTTGATCGGCTTCTGGTACTGCCAACCGGGTGTCACGTCAGCCGCCACCCGCGCCTTCCTGGTTACCCGCAGCGCTGATCTGGGACTCTATATCGCGGTGTTCATTCTTATTGCCAGCGCCGGCAGCAGCGATATAGCTACCACACTGAACACCGGAGGCAATGCAGCTATTGTAGCCGGGTTCTTCTTGCTTGTCGCAGCGATGGGCAAGTCCGCACAAACACCGTTACACGACTGGTTACAGCGCGCCATGGCCGGTCCCGCTCCGGTCTCGGCGCTGCTACACTCGGCCACTCTGGTGGCAGCTGGTGCCATCCTGCTGATCCGTGTGGCGCCGATGCTGCCGCCTGAGGTGCTGTTGGTGATTGGCCTCGTCGGTGGCGTCACCACCGTGGTCGCCGGCCTGATTGCGCTGGGCGAGCGTGATCTAAAACGCCTGACTGCCGCATCAACTTCCAGCCAGTACGGCCTGATGCTGGTGGCCGTGGGCGCCGGTGTGCCACTGGCGGCACTGCTGCACCTGATCGCTCACGCGACCATAAAGAGTGGCCTGTTTCTTGGCGCTGGTGTGTTTCAGCACAGCCGTAACAGTACGAAACTGGCAGATCTGCAAGGCGTCGGGCGTGACAGACCTCGCGTATTTTTCGGTTATACACTGGCAGCACTGGCACTGGCCGGCATCCCTCCTACGAGTGGCTTCTTTTCCAAGGAGGCCATTATTGCCGCCTCGCTGGCCTCACCCAACGCGCTGTTACTTGCGCCGCTAGCGCTGGCCGGCACCCTGTTGACCGGCGCCTATATGGCCCGAGCGCTACGCATCCTGTGGCATGGTAGCCGCGAGAACCACAAGATCGTGGGACTGTACTGGATGGGCGCGGGACTGGCCGGGCTGGTCACGCTGGCCGTTATCCTGGGTGTCACCTTCCCTGCTATCGAGACCTTGCTGAACATCCGCCTACCCGAAAATACCCCCACCCGATTCCCCCCCGAGATTTTCGGGCTGGGTGCAGCAGTGGGCGGTCTGATGCTTGGCTGGTTCGTCACGGCGCGGCGACTACTTGGCCCTTTGTTACCCTGGGCACAGCAGGGGTTTACCATTGCCGGTGGCTTCGATAACTTGATGGTGCGGCCCGCAATCGCCATCGCCCGCGGCTGCGAAAGGCTGGAACGCATCCTGTACGCAGGCGTACTTGCAGTGGGACGACTTGGACTCGATATCGGTCGGGCCGTGCGCCGGAATGATGAGCAAGGCATCGACGGGCTAATATTTTCATTGGTGCGCAACACGGTCGAACTCGGCAGCCGCGCCCGCTCATTGCAGAGCGGCCTGATTCACCGCGAAATGGCTATCACTGTCGTGGGAACTGTGTTTATCCTCACCGCCCTGCTGCTGGCTTTACTGGTGTATTGATAAGGAGGCTCCTGAATGCTATCCATCGTGTCCATCACCCTGTTTCTGCCACTCCTCGGGGCACTGCTTGTTATAACCTTGCGCAAAGCTCCCGTACAGGTCGTACATGCTATCGGCATCGTTACCAGTGGGCTGACACTTGTGGGCGCGGTATGGATGTGGTCACGCGGTGTTAACGAAACGGGCTTTGCCCAGCTTGAACAACTTGAATGGATGCCATCAATTGGCGCTACCTACCGTGTTGGCGTGGATGGCATCAGTTTGCCTCTGGTACTGCTAACTGCACTGTTGTTCTTCGTGACCTTCATTTATTCTGCCAAGGTTCGCAAACAATCTCATGCCTTTGTCGCGCTGATGCTATTGCTGGAGACGGCTTCTATTGGCGTCTTCACTGCACTGGATGCAATTTTATTCTATGTTTTCTTCGAGGTGTCACTGGTTGCCATGTACTTCATGATTGCTGAATGGGGGCATGAAGATCGTCAACGCGCAGCGCTGATGTTTTTTATCTATACATTTCTCGGCAGCCTGCCGCTACTGCTTGCCATTCTCGGGTTATATCTTGGTAGCGACCCACATACCTTCGACATGCGCGACTGGATCAGCAACCCACCATTAAACGGTACTGCGGCCATGCTTGCACTGGTAGCGATGCTGATTACTTTTGCGGTCAAGACGCCGGTGTTCCCATTTCACACCTGGCTGCCTGCGGCGCATGTCCAGGCACCGGCTGCGGGCAGCGTGATCCTTGCCGGAGTGATGCTGAAATTCGGCACCTATGGTCTGGTACGCTTTGCATTTCAGATGACACCGGATGCCTTTCGTGACGCCGGGATCGTCATCCTGGTGTTCGGCGTAGTCGCTGCTCTCTACGGTGCCTTCGCCGCACTGGCACAGAGCGATCTTAAACGCCTGGTCGCCTATACCTCGGTCAATCACATGGGTTATATCATCATCGGGGTGGCGATTGCAGCGTTGGCAACCGATCCAGCGATTCGTGCTACCGCGCTGGACGGCTCGGTCCTGCAAATGGTCAGCCACGGACTGGTCACCGGTGCGTTGTTCTTACTGGTTGGCATGTTGCAGGATCGCGCCAATACCCGGGAGATGGACCAGTTTGGAGGATTACTGAATGTAATACCGATACTCGGTTGGTCCTTCGTGCTCGCCGCCTTTGCTTCGTTGGGGTTGCCTGGACTGGCTCACTTTCCGGCCGAGTTCCAGATCTTCCTGGCGACACTGCAGGTTGAACCCGTGGCCGTCATTGCCATCCTTGGCATCGTCATCACTGCCGGCCTGTACCTGAGAGCCATTGGCAAGGTGTTTCTCGGCGAACCTCGTGAAAAGTGGACAGACATGGCCGATCTGAATGTGCGTGAAGTACTTGCATTGAGTCCGCTGCTGATACTGATCGTCGTGGTAGGCGTCGTCCCGGCCTGGGTGCTTGATGTTATTCACAAGACCACCGCGGCACTGCAATTCTGATGGAGCGTGATCTCGCCTTAATTATCCCTGAGATCATCGTGCTGCTGACTGGTGTCATCGCACTGGTGGCTGAGATGCTGCGCCTGCCCCGTATTGCACTGACAGTTACAGTTACCGGACTGCTGCTCGCGACCGGCATGACCCTGCCCCTGCTTGGCGCGGATACCAGCATATTCGGTGGCACATTCCGCATAGATATGCTGAGTGTCTGGGCCAAACTTATCTTGTTGCCCGCGACCGTACTGTCTGTCTTGCTGGCACGTACAGAACTCGGTGGCAGTGACCGGGAAGGTACTGTTTATAGTCTGGTCTGTTTTGTGACCCTGGGTTCCCTGGTGCTAGCCGGTGCCGGTGACAGCATGCTACTCGTATTGGGCATATTACTATCAGGCCTCGGTTCCTTCGCGCTGGTGGCCTATCCGCGTAATGATAGCGCCACTGAAGCCGCCATGAAATTTTTTGTCTTCGCCGCGGTCACCGGCGCAATAATGATCTTTGGTCTCAGTTACTGGTTCGGTGCTACCGGTTCGACACTGCTCAGCGATCTGTCCCGCCTTGAAGCAAAACCGGTTGTCGCCGCCGTTGGCCTGATCGCCGTCATCGTCGGGCTGGGTTACAAGGCCTCACTGGTGCCGTTTCATTTCTGGGCACCGGATGCCTATGAAGGCGCACCCGTGTCGATCGCCGCTTACCTGTCGGTGGTACCCAAAATAGGTGCCATCCTGGCCCTGACACAGGTGGTTCGTGATTTACCCATGAGCACAGGCTGGCCGCTGGCCATTGCGGTGGTCTCCGTGCTAACCATGACCTATGGCTATCTGGCTGCACTGGTGCAAAATAATGCCGTGCGTTTGCTGGCCTATTCATCCATTGCACAGGCCGGGTACTTTCTCCTCGGCGTTGTCGCGGTGGGTGCAAACCCGCTCGCATTTACGTCCATTATTGTTTTTTCTGCTGCCTATGCTGCGATGAATCTGGGCGCCTTTGCCGTCGTTATGTGTACGGGTCGAACGCTTGATATGTTCTCTGGCATCGGGCGTAAAAATATTGCTATGGGTGTAGCAATGGTGGTGTTTCTTCTTTCACTGGCCGGTATCCCGCCACTCGCCGGCTTCGTCGGCAAGTTTCTGTTGTTCGGTGCATCGATTGAGGCAGGCTTCACCTGGCTTGCTGTAATAGCCATACTCAACAGTGTGCTGTCACTAGCGGTGTATCTGCGTATAATTATACCCATGTATCAGCAACCCATTATCACAGCAGCAGGGTCTGCGCCGATACCACTGGTAAAGTGGGTGTTGGGCATCGCCTTCACCTTTACCCTGGGCATTGGGCTGGTGGCACAGGTGTTGCTCGGCCAGCTTACCTGAACAGCCATGAATAAACTTACACCCGTTTCCGAGCCCTACGAATTCACCGACCATGCACCCGGCAGACCAGGTATCCCACCGACCTGGAGCGGTGGGCGCAAGAATGCCGTGGGGTGTTCGCTGGGGCCGTCACGCCTGTGGTTTACACTCGGCCGAGGCATCATCAACGAGGTTTACTATCCCCGCGTCGACATGCCGCAGATCCGCGACCTCGGCTTCATCATCGCCGATGGTGCCGGCTTCTGGGTGGAGGTCAAACGTCTGGATGATTATACCCTCAGCCAGCCCGAGCCCGGCATACCCGCTTACACCCTGATACACCGGCACCCACGTTTCACGCTGACACTCCGCATCACACCCGATCCACAGCGCGATGTGCTACTGATTGAATGCCGGCTGCAAGGTGACGCATCGTTGCGGCCCTATGTGCTGCTGGCCCCCCGCCTGGGAGGAACCGGTTATGACAACCAGGCCATGGTAGCGCGCTACCATGGCCGCCGTGTGCTGTGGGCGAAACAGGGTCCATTCGGCCTGGCGCTGGCGGCCGTGGACACCAACCAGCGTGATGCCTGGCAGGAAGTCAGTGCCGGTTATGTCGGTGGTAGCGACGGCTGGCAGGACTTCAATCGTAACGGAGCCATGCACTGGCGCTACAAGCAGGCCGGTCCCGGTAATGTTGCACTGACCGGCGGCCTGCCCCGCCACTCGGTACTGGCGCTCGGCTTTGCCAGCAGCAAGGAATCAGCCGCCACGGTAGCACTGTCCGCCCTGCCGAGACCCTTTGACAGTCCATGGCAACAACAGATCAACGACTGGCGCGGCTGGCATTCGAACTGCGACCTGCGATGCGCACTCGACCTGGATCTGCCCGAAGACCTGCTCAATGAATTGAAAATCTCTGCGATGGTGCTACGCACCCATCAGGATCAGATTTTTACCGGTGCCATGATTGCCAGCCTCAGCATCCCCTGGGGCGAAACGCGCAACGAACGCGGTGGCTACCACCTGGTCTGGCCGCGCGACCTGGTAGAAAGCGCGGGTGCGCTATTAATGCTGGGTGCGGACGACAAGGCACGCGAAATCCTGCGTTATCTTATTGCCACCCAGCTCGAGGACGGCCACTGGTACCAAAACCAGTGGCTCGGTGGAAAACCTTACTGGCAGGGAACCCAGCTCGACGAAGCCGCGTTCCCGGTGTTGCTGGCGGCAAACCTTGCAGCGCGTGGATCGCTGGGTGGTATCGAGATTGCTGACATGGTATCCCGCGCCCTTAGCTTCATCGCGCACAACGGTCCCGCCTCCGACCAGGATCGCTGGGAGGAAAACGCAGGCGTCAACACTTTTACCCTGGCGATCTGTATTGCCGCACTGGTTAGTGGCGCAGATTTCCTGAAGGATCAGAACCGGGAAACTGCACTGGCCATCGCAGACTTCTGGAACAGCCGGATCGAATCATGGACTATTGTGCGCGATACCGCGCTGGCACGAAAGCACGGGGTAGCCGGCTATTACATTCGGACTGCGCCACCAAAAGCGATTATGGATGAGGAGGCGGTAAGCCAGCAGTTACCCATCAAAAATCGGCTGCAGGATCCCGGGCTATCTGCGGCGGAACAGATCAGCACTGACTTTCTACAGCTGGTGCGTTTCGGGTTACGGCGAGCCGACGACCCATTGATCAGCGACAGCGTCCGGGTCGTCGATGCCCTGCTCAGGGCGGAGACGCCGAACGGTCCGGCCTGGTACCGCTACAATGGCGACGGCTACGGCGAACACCGTGATGGTTCTGCTTTCAATGGCACTGGCCACGGTCGCCCCTGGCCGCTGCTCACAGGGGAGCGGGGCCACTACGAATTGCTGGCCGGCAACGACCCCCTGCCCTATCTGGGTGCCATGGCCGCGATGGCTGGACGCGGCGGCATGCTCCCGGAGCAGGTCTGGGATGCCGAACCCATCCCCGAACGACGATTGTACCCCGGCCAGGCGACAGGATCGGCGATGCCGCTGGTATGGGCCCACGCGGAATTTATCAAACTAGCGCATTCTCGCGCTGCGGGTCATCCCGTGGACCGGCTCGATACGGTATGGGAGCGCTATGATGGCCAACGCCCGAAGGCGATACTCGCGGTATGGACACCCATGGCACCCATCGATACGATTTTCCACGGCGAGGCCCTGTGTATCTGCCTGCCACAACCTGCCACTATACGTTTTCTGGTCGGCGACGCACCGGATACCAATGAGGTAAAAACAACACCTGCGGGTTTTGACCTGCACAGGATCACCTTGCCGGTTAAGACACTCGGCATCGGCGAATCATTGCATTTCACCATCGAAGCGAACACAGCAGATGGGAAAACACGAGGCAGTTACCGGATCGAAGTCATAGAACCTGAATGAAGGCCAGTACCCGTACCAACTAGCTGAACAACTCATCAACCTGGAAAATTAGAGGTACACTGCTTTGGTTATTCTCTCGGCCGATATTGGAGGCACAAAGACCCTGTTACAGCTTTGTGACATCGGCAATCACCAATTAAATATTATCTACCAGCAACGCCTGATAAGCGGGGAATATAAATCCTTCGATCAGGCACTGGATGTTTTTCTCCAGGATCAGCCCAAACCTCAAATCGCCTGTCTTGCTGTTGCCGGTCCCGTTGCAACTGACAATGAGAAACAATCTGTGCAGGTAACCAATCTCCCCTGGAAAATCGATAACCTCAAGCTGGCAGCACAATTCGATATTCCTGTTGTAAAAATTATTAATGACTTCAAGGCTATCGGTTATAGCATCGAAGTACTCAACAGGGATGACATCCTGGTCCTGCAGGAAGGACAGGCACAGGTCGGTACCCGCAGGGCCATAATTGGTGCCGGTACGGGTCTGGGGGAAGCGTTGCTGATTTACCAGCAAAACCGGTACGAGGTGTACGGGATGGAAGGCGGGCATGCAGATTACGCCCCCGTCCTTGATATTGAATTTAAACTTGCCAGCTATCTGCGTAAAAAATACCCGCGCATCTCCTGTGAAACAGTTCTGTCAGGCCAGGGAATCGTTAATATCTATCATTTCCTCGAGCAACAGCACCCGGATCTGGTTGATCCTGAACTGAGCAAGAGACTGACGACCGGCAACCCGGCGGCTATCAGTCATGCCGCCCTGGAAGACAGTCAGTCTCTGGCTGCCCGGGCTATGACCCTGTTTATAACAATATATGGCTCACAGGCTGGCAATCTCGCTCTGACAACCCTGCCATATGATGGCCTGTATATTGCCGGCGGTATCGCGACAAAAAATGTACCGTTCATGCAGTCACAGGCATTTTTGACGGCTTTCAGCAATAAAAGTCCCATGCAGAAACTACTTGAAAAAATCCCTGTAAAACTTATTCTGAATCAGCAGGCAGGCCTGCTGGGAGCGCGACAACTGGCCTACCGTTTAAGTGAAAAATGATGAGATCTGTTTTCCGTTCTATTGCCGGTTAACACGTTCATAAAACCGGTCTATTCGCTGCTTGTTCTACGAACACAACCGCCCGGTGTACATATACGCCATGAGCGACCGTCACGCTGCAGCAGATCATCAGCCTCAGACGGCCCCCATTCTCCGGCGGCATAATTCGGAAAATCACGTGGTGGTAGAGCATTCCATACGTCGAGTATCGGCTCCATTAACTGCCAGGCGGTCTCGATAATGTCTGCGCGTTTGAACAATGTGGGATCTCCCAGCATGCAGTCATAAATCAATGTTTCGTAACCGGTACTTGGCTCATTGCCAAAATAATCCTCATAGCTGAAATCCATTTCCACCGGACTCAACTGCAATGCCTGACCGGGCACCTTGGCATTAATTCCCAGGCTGATTCCTTCACTGGGCTGTATGCGCAGTACCATAACATTTGGTTCTACGTGTTTATCCTTCAATACTGAGCGTTTAAACGCAGCGTTTGGTGCGTGCTTGTACTGGATCATGATCTCGGTGAAACGTCCAGGTAAACGCTTTCCCGTGCGCAGGTAAAAAGGCACGCCGGCCCAGCGCCAGCTGTCAATCATTAGACTCAGCGCGACAAAGGTTTCCGTCTCAGAATCTGCCGCCACACCCGGCTCCTGGCGATAGGCCGGTACACGAGTATCGTCTGCCAATACTCCCGACCCGTACTGACCACGCACAGTATGAGTGAGTACTTCTTCCGGTGTCAGAAGCTGGATGGCACGTAACACCTTGGCCTGCTCATCACGGATTTCATCGGCATTGAAAGATATTGGTGGCTCCATGGCAATAATGGTCAGCACCGCCAGCAGATGATTGGGGATCATATCCCGCAACGCACCTGTGCCTTCGTAATAACTGGCGCGGTTTTCCACACCCAGAGGTTCGGCCACAGTGATCTGTACATGATCGATATAGCGGCGATTCCAGATAGGTTCGATGACGCCATTGGCAAAACGAAAGGCGAGGAAGTTCTGTACGGTTTCCTTACCGAGATAATGGTCAATCCGGTACAGCTGGCGTTCGTTAAATACATCCAGCAACCTACGATTGAGATCACGGGCAGATTGCAGATCGCGACCAAATGGTTTTTCGATAACCAGCCGGCGCCAGTGGCCGTCTGGCTCGGTGGCCAGGCCCGCACCGGAGATTTGCTCGGCAATATCGCCAAAGAAGGCCGGCGGCGTCGCCATATAAAAGAGGTAATTGCCCGGTATTTTGCATTGATCGCCAAGCTCACCCAATTTCTGCGCTAGTGCCTGGTATGCGGCCGCATCACGGAAGTCACCCTGCAGATAGTGACAGCACTTGATCAGCCGATCCCAGATATCCTGCGAATAATCGCCGTCGAGGTGAGCACGACTTTCGGTATTCATCAGCTCTCGGTAACTTTCAGTGCTGAAGTCTTCCCGGCTGACACCCAATATCGCAAAGTGTTCCGGCAGCTGGTTCACCACAGACAGGTAGTAAAGCGCCGGAAACAGCTTGCGTTTGGCCAGGTCTCCGGCTGCACCGAAAATTACCATAATACAGGAAGGTGCCGGAAGCGTGTCAGTCTTTGTGTTAGTGTGTGGCATGATGCATCAACCTCAAGAGTGTTATTTTTTCTTTTCCAGGTGACCACCAAATCCGTAGCGCATGGCGGATAATAACTTATTGGAGAAATCGCTTTCACCCCGCGAAGTAAAGCGCGCATACAACGCCGTGCTGAGTACCGGCGCCGGTGCCCCGGATTCAATGGCCGCTATACTGGTCCAGCGTCCCTCGCCGGAATCGGAAACCTGCCCCTGAAAGCCGTCCAGCTTCGGATCGCCATGCAATGCAGCCGCGCTGAGATCCAGCAGCCAGGAGGAAATAACGCTGCCACGGCGCCACACTTCGGCCACGGCGGCAACATCAATGTCGTACTGAAAAGCATCCGGGTCACGTAACGGCGTAGTTTCGGCATCGATGTCAGTGCTACGCTTACCGACATTGGCGTGTTGCAGAAGATTAAAACCTTCTGCATAGGCAGCCATCAGTGCATATTCGATACCGTTATGAACCATTTTGACAAAATGCCCCGCGCCGCTTAGGCCACAGTGCAGGTAGCCCTGTTCGGCTGGCGTCGGATCACCCTGCTGACCCATGGTGCGTTGTATCTCGCCCATGCCAGGCGCCAGTGCTGAAAACACCGGGGTAAGATGTTGTACGGGCTCAGTCTCACCACCTATCATCAGGCAATAGCCACGCTCCAGACCGAATACACCACCACTGGTGCCGACATCCAGATAGTGAATACCAGTGGATTTAAGCTGTGCAGCACGGGCAATGTCATCCTTGTAATAGGAATTTCCACCGTCGATGAGGATATCACCTGCCGCCAATTCATTGCCCAGCATCTCGATGACACTGCCCACAACAGCTGCAGGGACCATGACCCAGATGGCACAGGGTTTATCCAGTCTGGCCACGAGCTCAGACAGATCGGCCACTCCGCTTGCACCTTCCACCTCCAGTTCACTGACGGCCTCCGGGTTGCGGTCGAATACTACACACTCATGACCGGCACGCATCAGGCGGCGAACCATCGCCGCACCCATCCGTCCCAAACCAACCATACCAATCTGCATTACCAGTCCTCCCTGTTTCTGTATCCAAAACGATAAGCTTACGACTGACCACCCATATGTTCGAGCTGGTCATCGGTATAATTTCAGACTGGGACGTCCTGTGCCACATTAGTGGTATTGCTGAGATTTACCGCCGGCAGGCGCCACACATGCTGAATAATAAAGTAAAGTCACACAGCGCATCGAGTCGATGCCAATCGTATACTAGAGCAAGCTAGCAGGAATCGTCATATGCATCAATCTATTAAATGTAGTAATACGGCATTTTGTGCTGAAGTTATGGACCTGAAGCGGAAAACACTGCCTGTCACTACGGTTCCGCGTGATGTATCTGTATGTAATGCGCAGGTTCGATATTGAACTTGCCGAGACAAGACTCACAGCAGAAATAGTAGGTCTTCCCTTCATATTCCACGTGATAACTCGAATCTGCGGATACCTCCATGCAGCATACCGGATCAGTCATCGTCTCGGGTTGTGCATAAGTGGCAGGATCAGCAAGAAATCTACTGCGGCATCTGTCGCTGCAGAAATACCAGGTTGTGCCCTGATATTCCTCCTGCACCGCCGCGCTATTCGCTTCAACTGTCATGCCACACACTGGATCAATAGCCATGGTCGCTCTCCTTTATTTACTTAAGAGAAAGTGTAAAACATGTGTGTAGCACACATGTCAAGATTTTCAGCTTTTGCTGGGCTGCTTGCCTGCATAGGCAAGCCGTTACACCGACACCACAATGCGATATCTGCATTCATTCAGCCTGCTGGCACGGCAAAGATCAGAACAAAACCAAGAATAAGTGCAATAAAAACAATGCGGATACGTTCACGATGGTTGCGACAAACCGAGAATGCCACCAGACACTGCAGCAGGTAGTAAAATGCGAAGGCACGCGATGCCAGAGCAATAATTTCAAAGGTTGAGCTAGTCCAGGCCAACGCCATTGCGCTTACACCAACGAACAAATACCCCCAGCGTGTGCCGATACGTTGGTGGCTTGCTTCCTGTATGTTGGCAGCCGCTGCCAGGGTATCCGCTACTGCAGCGGAAAATTGTGACAGGCTGGCGGCCACAATCAGGGGTATCGGTAAAAGTAACGAGGCCGTCGCAGCAAGCTTGATCAGACTGTTGTCAGCATAATTTCCATTCAATACCGGTACGATGGGTAGCGCGAGGGCAACAAACAACACGTAGATACTGAGTGAAAAATATTGAGACCAACGAGAGGCACGAATACGCGTAACTGAGTCAAAATATTTACCCAGATAACGTGTTGTTTCAAAACCCTGAACAACAATAAGCATACCGGCCACGATGGTTGCAATTTCCCATGCAGTATGTTTCGGCATTTCAGGTAAAGTAAAATGGCGCTGTGCCAGAAACTGGTTGGCATCATAGATACCGAACATAATGAGCAATACTGCAAGAATCAGTATAGTCACATAAAGCGCCCATCGTTCCAGTTTCTCAAGTGGCTTCAGCCCCCCAAGCAGGCCGATAACTGTAATAACGCCTATTATTATGGTGGTCAGTATACTTTTATTGCGATCAGTATCCAGATCGAAGTTAGCGAGGACAAAGGTAGAAAGAATGTGAATATAAAGGCAGACCGAAACCACGTAGGCCAAAACCAGTGCCAGATCTGAAAGCCGTTCAGCGATAACAGTGAACCGCTTGCTGCCCTCAGCCAGTACAGGCTCAGCACAGAGTATATTGTGCCGGACAATGCCACCGACCAGAAAGGCGACAATTGCAACCACTGCCATTGCGAGCACAGAATAAGGGCCAACTGCACTGGCCAGGATAGGCACGACCACAAGGAACCCGCTACCAAATATTGATGCCAGCGGCGTACTCATCGCAGAACTAATATTGTTTGTTGTCACGCTGTTCGTCTCTGTCGTATTTCCGCAGTGTTTCTCAGATTTACCGATACGGGACAGCAATCATCGTGAGCCTCAAATGATGCACGGATAGCGATTTGAGCCCCTGCTATGTTCCGTTACAAAAGTGCAGATTATAATGCTTAGAACTATGGTGATCAGCCCATGATTAATAATAATTATTAATCATGGGCTGATCCATTTAACTAAGACTAAGCCATGTGTATGATGTTATGGCTAACTATTAAATGCAATAATCTTCAAAAGTAGGTCAAACGTACATACAAACCTACATTCTGCTGTAAAATCGAGCTATGCTAAATGAAACCTGCTGGCTTATAGGCCTTCATATCCCCGCCAGCCTGTTACCGGCATCTTTAATGTGGCTGGCAAATATAATAATGCTTGCGCTGGTCATTCTCGCGATAAAAAATTTCTCGTTTACCGCGCTGCTGAATAACAAACCCAACCAGCATGTGTATTTCGGTGCCGGCATTGCTGTTGCCGCAAGCCATCTGACGGCTATAGCCTTGTTAAGTCTGGGATTCTGCTGTGGTAATCGGTATCGGGATGTTGCTTGACTTGACAGTCGGATGCATGTAATAGCTTGATTGCTGTACACGGTGGGTTACCAGGCTGATGATGCAAGATGCTGTTTGAGTCTAGTAAGGCGAGCAGAAAACAATAATACACAACAAGGAAAAATACCATGCCGGTTGAACGCAAACACTGTCAATGCCATGATACGCAAACCCATTTTCTGGGACGGGCGTTCGAGTCGCTGCAACTCGAGACCACGCAACGGGAACTGCTGCTATCGGCATTCCGGGAAACGACTGTCAGTATTCCCCTGCGGCTCCATCGCGCGGATGATGATTGTGGTGAACTGCGCATCTATATTGGCTACCGGGTGCAACACAATCATGCGCGTGGGCCCTTCAAGGGCGGACTACGCTTCCATCCATCGGTCAACCTGGGCGAGATCCGCGCCCTGGCCCAGCTCATGACCTGGAAGACCGCGCTGGTGGACGTTCCTTTCGGTGGTGCCAAGGGGGGTATTGCCGTCGATACGACCCAGTTGAGCCAATACGCACTGGAAATTCTTACCAAGCGCTTTGTGCAGAAAATGGTGCCGGTGTTCGGTGTTCACCATGACATCCCTGCGCCGGACGTCGGCACCAACCCACAGGTGATGGCCTGGATCCTCGAGGAATACAGCAAGAATCACGGTTATACCCCAGCCATTGTGACGGGTAAACCTATAGAACTGGGCGGATCGGCCGGGCGCCTGGAGGCGACTGGCCACGGTGTCGCCTACCTTACAGGCAAGGTGGCTAGTGAGATCTCTTTGCCCATCAAAGACGCGTCGGTCGTGGTTCAGGGCTTTGGTAATGTTGGATTTCACACGGCACAGAGTCTTGACGCGATGGGCGCCCGGGTGATCGCCCTGTCCGATGCCCGCAGTGGTGTCATCTGCAACGCCGGCATCGATATCGAGCGCGCCCGGCGTCACGTCGCCGCAACAGGCTGGCTTGAAGGCCTGCCGGGTACGGAGCCAATCAGTAACGCCGAACTCCTGGAACTGCCGTGTGACATCCTGATCCCGGCGGCCATCGAGGCCACCATCGATTGCGACAATGCCGGGACCATTCGGGCTCGTCTGGTGGTGGAGGCAGCCAATATCCCGGTGACCCACCTGGCGGATACGACCCTGCGGGAGCGGGGCATTACGGTCGTGCCCGATCTCCTGGCAAATGCGGGCGGGGTACTGGCCTCCTATTACGAATGGGTACAGAACCTGCAGGAGTTCCCATGGGAACGCGACACTGTGCTGCAACGTCTGGAGCAACGTCTTGGCCGGGTCTATGAACAGGTCCGTGACCTGGCACAACAACGCAACACGGATCTACGTACTGCGGCCTATGATCTGGCCATTGGACGGGTCAACCAGGCTATTGCCTTACGAGGATTTTGAAATGGACCGTCGGTTACACGATATTCGTTTTCATGGCCGAGTACAGGAAGAATAAACGCCCATTTTCCCTAAGTCCACGGGTAATTAACGCGTAACTGGCTAGCCGTTCGACCTGCCATCTTCGCCAATTCTTGCTGACTTCTGTCACCATTACCAAAAAATCTCCTTCCCCAACTCCACTTTCCGGCCAATCTCGGTTATCAGGCAAGCCGATACATTGCCGCTTTTGCAAAGTCGATTAATATCACTGCTTAGCAACAGTCTTGCAACGTCAGTGATACGTCCAGCGACCGGGACATAAAGAGCCTCGGTGTGTAAAACGGAGGCCGAAAAACTACCAGGGTTTGACCAGGCCCAGACATGAGATGGTGGGATCTCCACACCGCATATGAATGCCATGCTAAAGTATCTTAACTTAGCGCTATTCAGGACAGCAGTGATTTTATATGTAAAACTGCTTTTTAACCTATAAATCGTCTAACTATTTTAACGTCTTTTATCCGAAATGAGTTTTTTTTATAAAACGACACTTCAACTAGACATGTATACACTAAAAATGGAATTTGAAATATCTATATGAACGAGATCGACGCTGACAGCCAGTACAGAACCCTGACCCCAAGTCAGATTCTTTCCTGGGTGGAACATGAGACACAAATAATGCGATTACGTAGCGATCTTGACGTTATCCCCGGGGGATACATGGCAGCAGCAATCCCCGTACTGGTCGACTGGCCAGCCAGTAAACCAAAAGGCGATCAAGCCCTTATCGTTCTGAGAAATGTCAACTACGGTGGCAACCCATTTGAAAAATCTACCGTGTTACACAGCATGCGTGTTTCGCTTGACGGATTAGAGAGTGTTGAACTCACACTGGTGCCCTTTGGCGAGGGTGGCCGACTCGGGCCCTTGCAACATGTTCAACTGCGTTTCATTTTTGAACCTGGCAAGGGACCCGAGTTACTCAACCTTGCTGATACCGAGATCGGTGCTGATCCACGGATTCCCGACCTTGTATTCAGCTGGGTATCCTGGCGGCGCCCAGATGTCAGCTGGAAATTCCGCACAGGCATGGACGACGAGGCACAAGTCTACTGGCTGAGTCTGCGGGTCTTCGCCGGATCGCAGAAATTCCTGGAAGATGTCTTGGAAGGACGCGACTGGTATAGCTATCCTTTGCGGTTACCGGGCGGCAAAAAAGGACTGGCTGAGCTGTTCATGTCAACGGTAACATTGGGAGATGGTGTGGCACGCGACACATTGGCACACATGTTGGCAGGTGGAGAGGAAGCCTGGCTGAAACATATACCTCCAGGTGACGATGCTGAGCAAGATATCCACCACCAGTGGAGCGAACTGCTCAAGCGTATAAAAACATCAGATCCGCAGGCACTGGAACAAGTACTTCTCCCTCCAGAACAGGACACCTACCACCCACTGGTACGTTCCTGTGCAACCCTGGCACGCCACACTGTCTTACTGACCGTGAAACGGCTAATTGCCAATGGGCAAAATGAAGGCGTAATCCTGGATAAACTGCCCGAGCCACTGCTCGGTACCACAGAAGTCTGGATGAAGGAGTTTGCCCATGCTAACTTGAGAGGATTATTTCTGCGCGCACCTCTCGCATTACGTTACATTATGAGGCACCACGAAATGCTACCGACAGACATTCCTGCTGAGCTTGATGCCGCAGGTCTTCTACAGCGTCGCAATGGCAAACGTTATTCAATCCATTACAGCCCTAAGGGTACGACGCCCTACGGCACTGCATTCTTCATTTAAACGTAATATGAGTTTTCTAAGTTGGCTCACAGATCGAATCATTCTTCAATCCACCCGGCATGATATCCATGTACCGGAAAAAAGTCCTTCGCGACTTCCGCATGGCGACGGTGAACTGGAAGTATGGGTACACCGTGTTGGAGTGGACACGCTGGCAACCCCCGAACTGTACCTGTTAGAGTTTCCCGGTACGGCCAGTCGCGCCGAGCACGAAACTGATTTTGTCGAGAACTGCTGGTCACAATCGTGCATCGAAATCTGGGCAGTCAATCCTCCCGGCTACGGTAAAAGCAGCGGCACGGCTAGTCTGAAAAAAATGCCGGCAATGGCCGAACGTGCACTGCAGGAAGTTTTGCAGGTTGCCGGAGAAACACCCGTAATTGTTGCTGGCGGCAGTCTCGGCAGCGTAAGTGCGCTTTACCTTGCGGCACGTCACCCGATTGATGGTTTACTGGTACAAAACCCACCGGCTCTGCGTGAGGTGATCCTATCACAATCAGGCTGGTGGCACTTCAAATGGCTGACCCGCATGATCGCCGAACAGATACCGCATGAGCTGGACAGTATTGCAAACGCCCGAAGGGTGACAGTTCCCGCCGTCTTTGTCACTGCGCAGCAAGACGAGATTGTACTACCCCATATCCAGCATCAGATCATCAATGCCTATGATGGGCCGTTAAAAATATTTTCAATGGTGAATGCAGAACACAGTACACCCCTGACGGAAAACGACTTCGAGCAACTACGCCCATTGGCAGTTTGGCTGTATGATACCGCGACTCAATGAATAATACTGCTGTACCACCTATTGCACTATTCATGATAAACCACAGGTAGAATACACCAATTGCAATAGTGTCAATGAAGGGTCAATACCGTCTGATTCATTCAGACCGGTCAGCCCTCATCTTCTGCGAGAAACCCTTGTTGTGTTAAACATTTAATGAGACGATGCACGATCTGATTCAGTAATTTTAATAACTGTTTTAAAGTCTTCACTAAAAACACCCCCAAAACTGGATAAATTTATTTATGCTGGATAAAACCAGAAGCAACTTGAATTTGTACATAGTACTTATTTCCGTGCATGGTCTGATTCGCAGCAATAATCTTGAATTAGGTAAAGATGCCGATACCGGTGGCCAGATAAAATATTTAATCGAACTTAGCAAAGCCCTGATTGAACACCCGGATGTTAAACGTGTCGACTTGTTAACCCGCCAGGTTTTTGATTCCAAAGTTGATCTAATCTATTCCCAGGCAAGTGAAATAATTTCCCCCGGCGCAACTATATTTCGTATACCCTGTGGACCCCGTCGATATTTACGCAAAGAAGTTCTCTGGCCTCATCTGGATAGTTTTGCTGATCAGGCTTTATTGCATATTCGCGAAGTAAAAAAAATCCCCGATGTAATACATAGCCACTATGCTGACAGTGGATTTATTGGCGCGCATCTGGCTGGACTTTTAGGCATACCCCTCATTCATACAGGCCATTCGCTTGGTCGAGATAAATTACAACGCCTACTAGCTAACGGTTCTAAAGTTGAAAATATTGAAAAACAATACAATATCACTCAACGCATTGAAGCAGAAGAATATACACTGGATGTTGCTGAAAAAGTCATAGCCAGCACCAAACAGGAAATTAATGAACAATATCAATTGTACGATAACTATGAACCCCAACGTATGTGTGTCATACCGCCGGGTATTGAATTGAAACAATTTTTTCCACCGACAGCAAACAAATATTCGCCGGCTTTTAAAAAATCCATTGATCGTTTTTTAGAAAATCCGAACAGACCCATTATTCTAGCCCTGGCTCGCGCAGACCTGAGAAAAAATGTAAAATCACTCATTGAGGCATACGGCCAATCAACCGAATTACAAAAGATCGCTAATTTGGTAATTCTACTTGGTACACGGGAAGATGTGGCTGACTGGAGCAAGGAATCCAGAGAAGTTTTCAATGAAGTTCTTTACCTTATCGACAAATATGACTTATATGGAAAAATTTCTTACCCTAAATTCCATCACGCCAGTGATATTCCACAGATATATCGCCTTGCCAGCAAAAGTCATGGTGTATTTATTAACCCTGCACTCACTGAACCATTTGGTCTCACCATCATTGAAGCTGCTGCCAGTGGTTTACCAGTAGTTGCCACTAAACATGGCGGCCCCGCTGAAATTATTGAAAATTGCAAAAACGGATTATTGATTGACCCTCTTGATAAGCAACAAATTGCTTCAGCCCTGTTAACTATTCTTTCCAACAAACAGATCTGGACGACATATTCCAAAAGCGGAATATTCCGCTCCCGTAAATTTTATTCCTGGAATGGTCATGTAGAGCGTTACGTTTCAGAGATAAAAAAACACCTTACTAAACGAAATAGAAAAATCAGAACTCGGTCTAAAAAAAGTCGCTTGCCAACTATCGATCGTCTAATTGTTTGTGATATTGACGACACACTTATTGGCAATAACCAGGGTTTAAAATTTTTTCTGGATCGTTTAAAAACAAGTGATGCAAATATCGGTCTAGGCGTTGCAACCGGTCGCAATGTTGCCAGTGCAATTAAAGTACTAAAAGACTGGGAAGTACCAAACCCCGATGTACTTATCACTTCTGTAGGCACCGAAATAAAATACGGGCCACAAACAACTTATGATCATGCATTTTGGCGTTTAATTCAATATCGCTGGGATCCTGCGGCAATATCACAAGCCATGAAAGAAATTCCAGGGATTCGATTACAGGTAAAAAGAAACCAATCAACTTACAAAATTAGTTATCTGGTAGATCCGTCAAAAATGCCTACGTTACGTGAAATAAAACAACATTTACGACATCAAAATTTACACGCCAATGTTATATATTCCCACCAGGCTTATCTCGACATTTTACCCATGCGTGCCTCCAAGGGAGCAGCTGTGCGTTATGTTGCCGATAAGTGGGGAATTCCACTTGAACATATACTGGTTGCCGGAGATTCCGGAAACGATACCAATATGTTGCTGGGAGATACCCTGGGGGTTGTAGTCGCCAACCACAACACCGAACTACGTCGTTTAAAAGGCAGACCAAGAATTTATTTTTCGAAAGGAGAACATGCCTGGGGTATCAATGAAGCCATGGATCATTACAATTTTCTTGGTCAGGTAGATACCCACGATGAACAAAACTTATCTTTCCCTATGAGTTCAAAGGTTATTGAATTTATCTAACCTGTTAAAATTCAATATTACAAACCCAAAAAGTTCTCGCTTCAAAAGTATATACAGAAAGCCCAAAAAGTGTTTTCTTTACTAAATAATCGTCGGCGACTTAGTGAACCAGATTCAGCTGTAGATAGATATTTTTGCGGTATGAATTGACCAAAATATTCGCCGAGCTGACTGAAGGATTTTTGCTTCAGTTCAGCAATCTTATCCGCCATTTTTTGTTGTGCTGAACGAGGCTTGCGACGCAAAGTGGCAAGGTGAAATCTGGGGAGATATAAGGTCGTATTTTTCATGCCTTATTATCTCATTTTGGGCATAATCAAGCAGCTTAATATTGCATGCTAGACACCCTTAACTTAGTGCCATTCTGGTGAACCCCTTTTGCCTTTTCCTTCTTCTTAATCTCGCAGAAGAATTTTAATCAGAAGAGTAATAGACAAAAAAATCTGTATGCCTGTAAGTATAACTACGATAAGTCCTGGCCATTTATGCTCTTTTATAATGTAGAAAATATACTGAAGTTCGTTATTATGTATAAATGGCTTTGGCACATATTTCCGGATTATCAGATACTGAATAGCAGTGATAAATAAAAGTAGTATCAATAAAATAAATATTATCATAGGTATAAATCAATATTAAATATCACGAGGAAATGTACCACCGACCCCAGGTATGAATAACATAAAACCTAGCCTCTCATAAGATGGAGCCCTTAGAAAACGAGCAAATTGCATAAAAAATTTTGTTGGGAAAAAAAACGAAGTTATAGCCCCGATCCATTCAATGGAACTACTAGTATAAGGGTCTTGCTTTTTGCCTTAATAACACGACTAACTCTTGAATAATGCAATCCAAAGTGCACACCAATCTCTTTCATGCTATAGGCACCACTTTTATAGCAGTTAAATATTGCCTCATCTCTATCACCGTATTTTTCCTCATAATACGTTAGTGATTTGGCCACCTGTCGACTTTGCGATGAGGGTATGTCGTCTAGACTTTGTGTTGGTGATATCTTGTACTGCATTTCATCAACAAATGCATCATTTCCGAGATATATCTGGTTTTGTATTTTGTCCCACGGCCCAGGTTGATTTCGACCTTCAGAGACGAATAATCTGTACTGCTTGATTGCCTCTGCCTTTTTTCTAGAAAAGAGACGTAATACCCAGTCAACAGTTAACCATTCGTCTACTTTTGTGAACCCTGCCGTCGCTCTGTAACTACTCCAGGGCCAGTCTTTTGCTGCTCGTACCATGCGTGCTCTTACAGGATTTAATACAATATAGCGTGACAACTCTAATAAATATGCATTACCGGACACACAGCGCAGAGACAAGAAAAAGATTGATCAACATTTGCAGGGTAGCTGGGAGGACTTCGAGGCCTGGATCAAAGCCACGATCGGTTCGGCCTTCTTCTAGTGCATCCGCTCGATTGATACGTCTACCAACCGAGAAATGATTGCCAATCACATAAATGAGCAAATAAAACGCCATGAAGGGCGCTTTCACACGGGATAGCTTCATCGCAAAGGCCGGCAAGTAACCAAAGATATACTTTGGCTACCAGCTTCGAGGCAGGTTATGTCTGCCGGGTAATAGTCGCTCCGCAGCGCCGGCACTCGACCTTCTCGACACTGCCGCCAGAAGTGAATTGGAACATGATTTCAAGCACGCGATAGTCATGAAACCCCAACCGGCACAAGAGATGGCCTAGTAATGATGGCAGCTTTGACATGTCATGAACTCCCCTTGCAGACCTGACGCGTTATATCAGTTCGCCTCAAACGCACGGCTTGTTTCCCCGCTCCTTGAGCCATTGCGCTCCTCCAACAACAAATGAATACAAGTAGGTGGCAATGAAAGCTGCCGCGATGAAGGGTGTAACCATCGGTATAAGCCATGCGGCTACCAGCGCCACATTCACCAAAGTAACCGTCGTGGCGGTCTTTGCCAGTCCTCGGATAAGAACCGGTAATTTGAATGACACGACCATCGTTACCGAGTGCAAGATGAAAATAACAACCAGAAAGGACTCGGGGTTAACATTGAACATCTGCGTCAACAGGAGGACAAACAGCATGTGGCGCATGAGCTCATTGGTCGGCGAACCACCACCTGTTACGATTCCCGGATCGAGCCGGGATGTAGCACGAAGAATAATCGAAGCGGCAGCAATCATGCCCGCCATTAACGTCAGTCCGCCAAAATGTGCGCTCACTGCCATGATCAGGGCGACATGGGCGACAGCATCGCAAACATTATCGATATTGGCACCAAAGCGGCTACGTATGTTCAACCTGGCTGCCAGAATACCGTCCAGGTCATCCATCACATTATTGAATATGATTAACGGGATCAGATAACGATAGCCCTCTTCCAGGAACAGCAACACCAGCGGCAGCACGCCGAGAATCGATGTGATGTTCGCCAGGTTCCGATAGATAAATTTTCCTTGCAGATTTTCCATGGCATCATCTGAATCCTTTACTCATGAATTAATTCCCGGCCCGGTCTCAAGCACGAAAAAGTGGTTTTCAAGACGCGGGAATGCAATTCCAAGTATACCGGGTAGGCACCTGATCCAGGGATCCCCTAAACGCATACCCCAATAGGTCAGGCGACCCGCCACTTGCAACATCTGCAGCGACTGGGGAACGACTCGTTTCCATTTTTTGATCAGTTCGCACCCCATCTGCATCAGAACATAGGGCTCGTTTCTTTCAACCTGTTTGAGGGTTAGTCCGCATTGTTTGAATATGCGCTTGTAGTCCGATACAGAACGATAAACGACAGGGTAATCACCAGTGCCCATCACGGTCTCCCCCCGTACCGTGGACTCACGGCACAGAATGATCCCATCCAGCCCGAGGCAAGGGATCAACTTTTTCAACAGGGCGATCACATCATTTTCATTGAGGTACATCAGCAAGCCACCGAGGAAGACCAGACTATACTGGCCATCGGGCTCGAACGTCAAAACATTGCCATGCAGGGTACAAATATTGGGAATCGGGGCGCAGTGCTCATCCAATGCCTGATAGAGGACGTTACTGCCTTCGACAGCAATCACCCGGGAGAAACGGTGTGCAAACTCCTCTGCCCAATATCCAACACCACTGCCAAGATCCAGAACCGAGCCATTGTGTTCGATGTCACGAAGCAAGCGCCGAACAATCGTAGCTTCGGCACGGAAACGGAACTCGCCAGCACCGATCGGAAAACCGAAGCCATCCATCATATAGGGTCCCAGGATCGAGGACTTGACGCTTTCCCAATACCGGTTGACGGAGGAGGTGTGATCGATCTCAGGCAAGAATAGCAGCTGGCTCGGTTACTATTAGAGAGCGGCTGGCGATGGCACGAGGCCGGGCAAACAGATTCTCCGCCCCACACAGATCTGCCCGGGTATCGATCTCATACCATCGGCCTGCATCGAAGATGACCGCATCGAAACAGAGAGTGCCGTCAGCAACCAACTCGGCAAATACGGCCTCGTAATACTCACCGAGCCTGCGTTCCGAGACATAGCTGCTTAATCTTTTCTCAATCTTGTTCCAGGACTCAAGGGACAGGCTGTAGAGATTGACTGTTTTGTACTGACGCACATCATTACGTCTATCTCCATTCATGCGAAAAGCCGACACACGCTGCGCCAACCCAAGTTCCACCGTGGTGCCATTCATCCAGGGAAGCACCCGAGATACCGCCATCTTATTGGGTTGCAGCATGCCTCCCAGCATCCATGTCTCGAAAACCAGGTCGCTCTCCACCAGCAAAAACGGTTCCCGAATTTGCTGTCGTGCCAACCAAAGAGAGTAGATGTTATTGGTTGTCCGGTAATCTGGATTGATGACGTAATCCACCTGCATGTCACCTGCATGCTGGTGCAGAAATTCCTGGATATGGTCGCCCAGGTGGCCGATCACCACGATCAGCCTCTTAAATCCATGCGCGCGCAAATGCTTGACCAGCTGTTCGAGTATAGGAACACCGCCGACCTCAGTGAGACACTTTGGGGCATCCAGGGTCAATGGCTGCAGGCGTGTTCCCGTTCCTGCGGCCAGCAAGAGTGCTGTCGTGACATTTGTTGCATTAGCTACAGAGTTAAAACTGGTCACGGTTCCCCTCCGATAATGTGGAAAAGTGACTATCAGGGCTACCCGATCCGTTTCTGCTGCAAACGAGAACAATCTCGATCTTTCTCATACGAATTCGCGCCTCCTGTCATATTCGTTCAATGAATGAATTTTTATCCGGAAAAACCCCGTTATTTTCCTTAATGTCGTTCTGCACGAGATCGGCAACCATTTTCCGGTTTGATTGCTTGTCCATCGGCCTTACACGCCAACGAAAATTCGACCCGATTGTGTGCCTGATCGACCGCTCAAATTTTTCCCAACTCCCCTCCAGATAGTTAACCAACGTCGACATCTCATGAACCACAGGTATAATTTTCACCACTGTCGTTTGCGTTGTCCGCCACAATCAATACCGTACTTGTTTCAATCCCGTCGCGGATAAAGCACCATTGGGGCCCGCCACTGGATACCGGGATCTCTCCCTCCAGCACAGTACGCTTTGCTGAAATTCAAGTTCCCGGTCAATTAATTTCGGGGTCATCTGGCGGTTGCCATCATCACCTCACAGCAGGAGATTTATGACGACAAAGCGGCGAGTGCTAACCTATGTCAGCGAATAAATATCCCGCTATCAAATCAAGGTGAGATATACCTTGGGGTGGCGTTACTACTGATCACGAAGGGTTATCTTTTTGCGTTTTGAGTGAAAGTCCGCACTTCCATCAAAACCGGCAACCTTTTCATTTCCAAATCAGGCATCAGCTCAAATCCAGACCACTATACACGATTCATTGGATAATCTGTACTCAACTCAACTAATGTAGCTGATATCCTTCCCGTTACGGGTAAATATGACCGCCGATCGCAGTATAAACCGGGATCCCGCTACACTTACAAAATAACTTCGTGTTTTTCATGCTCAAATCGTCCAAGCGTCAGCTTCTCGCACCTTCCAACAGCTGCTACAGTGTATTTTATACGGCTTGCATAAAACGTAACTTCTGTGTTTTCTGCTTCTGTCGTTTTCTCAAACCAAATCATCCAGATCTACATTCAGTGCATTCGCAAGGTCTTTCAGTACTGACACCTTCCCTTCCCGCTTGCCACACTCAATCAGGGCAACCTGCCCTTGAGAAATACCGGCCTGTTTGGCCAGTTGCCCCTGCGTCATGCAGCGAAATTCTCGCCAAACCTTTAGCGTAACAGTATAGGGGACGGAGTTAGAATAATAAGTTAACACCATATTGCCCGGCATATCTCTCCCCTTGCTTAATACTACTTGCCTCTAAAGATAACTCAGCACGATTTTACGGGTAAATGAGTTGCACATGCAGACAGTAGCCTGGCAGGAATCTCTGACTCCCAGCGCCTTCGGTTGAATCGATAGCAAAATTCATTGATATATTCCTGTAAATACTTTCCATGCACACCATGAAATGTACCCAGTAAAAATCGTTTGAGGTTACTAATGACAATGTGTACCCATGGCAACCAGGCATCCACTTTCTCCGCAGGGGTCACTCGTGATAGATGCTCCTGTGTGTTTGACAGGGAGCTTAGTCCACGAAATGCGTCGGTATACACGGTTTGATTCGGCATGAGCTTTCGCTTTGAAAACTGATCTATCGTTTCATGATTAATGCGCTCAACCGCTTCGATCGCAATGTAGCCTGCCCGGTTTCCTTGACTCTCACAGGCTACGATGACG